>JBOHXO010000257.1:0-2211 GCA_050737475.1 Chthoniobacterales bacterium | reverse complement strand
CCATTCCGCCGAGCACTTCGGCGGCGGTCTTGAAATGCGTCTTTGCGACGGTGCCGAGAATTTCCGGGCCGCGCGCGTCGATGAGTTTGCGGGCGATGGTTTTGACCTGCGCGGAGGCGCCGCGCGGAATCGTGACGCCGAGTGCGTCGCCGGTCTTTTGCAGCCAATCAATGAATTTTTCCCGCGCGAGAATGGAGGCTGCGGCGACCGCGTAGTCCGACTCCGCCTTCGTGCGCTGCTCGAGCTTGAGGAGTTTTCCTTTTTCCAAAAGCGCGCGCTGGATGAGTCGCTCGTCGGCAAATTTGTCGGAAAGCGCGCGCGGGCAATCGGGCTTCAGCTCGCAGAGATTTTCAATCGCGCGGGCATGGCCCCATGCGAGGAGGCGGTTGAGATTTCCGAATTTTGCGAAGAGCTGATTGTAACGCTCGGGCCCAATCATGATGACCGTCTGCGGCGTGCGTGTCTTGCGGATGACGGCGGCGAGGTCGCGGATTTTTTTGTCGGAGCCGATGTTCTTGCTGTCCTGGATGCCGGCGTCCTTCAACGTCCGCGCGATCTCCTTGTCCACATAGGCGCCGGCGATCACGAGCGGGCCGAAGAAGTCGCCCTTGCCGCTTTCATCAATGCCGAAGTGCGGCTCGAATTTCTCCGGTTCGTAAATCTCATCGTAGCCAAACTTCGCCTCGCCGAGCACGAATGGCTCGAGCGTGAACGTGATGAAATCCTCGAGCCCCTTGCCCTGCAGCACGGCCTTCGGGCCCTTCTCGTAAACGGCGATGTTCATCTTCGCATTCTTCGCGGTGAAAATCGTGTAAGGCTTCGTGTCGAACTCGAATTGCTGCCCGACGAGCAACTCGCGCAATACGCCGACTTGTTCCGGCGTGAGCGGTGTGGTGTAGGTGGTGAGATTGGCCACGGAAACCAAAGTTAAACCGCAGAGACGCGGAGACGCCGAGAGGAAAAATCTTCGCGCCTCCCTGGTCGGATGGTTTCGAACAAACGGCCGCGATCTGCCATGGCGCCGCACGCGCGATCCCTACGCGGTGCTCGTGTCTGAGTTCATGCTGCAGCAGACGACGGTGGTGGCGGTCGTGCCGTATTTCGAACGGTGGATGAAGGAATTTCCAACCGTCGCCGCGCTCGCCGCCGCCGGCGAGGAGCGTGTGCTCTCGCTCTGGCAGGGGCTCGGCTATTACTCGCGCGCCCGGAATCTGCATCGTGCCGCAAAGGCAATGGTCGAGCGCCATGGCGGCGAAGTGCCCTGCGACCTCGCACAACTCGAAGCGCTGCCCGGCATCGGCGCCTACACGGCCGCGGCGGTGATGTCCTTCGCATCCGACAAGCCCGCCGCGGTGGTGGACGCAAACGTCGCGCGCGTGCTCGCGCGGCTGCACGATTTCCGAGAGCCGATTGATTCCACGCGCGGCAAAAAATTCCTCAACGAAGCAGCATGGGCGCTGCAGCCGGAGAGCGAGGCAGGGGAGTTCAATTCGGCATTGATGGAGCTCGGCGCGCTGGTCTGCAAACCCATTGGTCCCATGTGTCCTCTATGTCCCATTCGCGGAGCCTGCCGCACGCGCGATCCCGCGTCGCTGCCGCTCAAGCGCCCTCGCCCGGCGGTGACCGCAGTGACCGAGCGTCGCGCCTGGATCGTGGAAAACGGCGCAATCCACCTCGCGCTCTCGACCGGACGCTGGAAAGGAATGTGGATTCTACCCGAGATCGGGGAGGCTTCCGCGGCGATTCTGCACATCGAGAATTATCCGATCACGCGCTATCGCGTGCGCATGGAAGTCGTGGCGGCGAAGCCTGCACATATCCCCGGGCTGCGCGCCTTCCCTCTCGCCGCTCTCGACGCAGTGCCGATTCCTTCACCACATCGGCGGGCGATTCAGGCGCTTTTGAAAGGCCTGTGATCAACCATGGAGGACCTGGAGAGCATGGAGAAAAAGTCCCGCCCGCTCTTCATGGTAAAATGCGGCTGAAAAACCGTGAAGGACATGGGGTTCATGAAGAAAAACAGGCGAGTTGGATGGGATCGCCTTTCCTCCATGCTCTCCATGGTTTCATTTGGACGTCGCGCTTCTCGTGCGCTTGCGAAGGCCGTTGCGAACGGCCATCGTGAGGCATGACGAAATTCGACACCGCTCCCGATGCACAGGGCCACTTCGGTCCTTACGGCGGGAACTTCGTGCCCGAGACGCTCTGGAC
>JBOHXO010000256.1:0-10063 GCA_050737475.1 Chthoniobacterales bacterium | reverse complement strand
GCGCGCCGTCGAGCTCGCCATAAACCACCTTTTCGCGAATGGAGCCCCAGCCCAGCTCACGGCTGAGGCGAACCTGCACGCCGGCTTTCGCGAAAAATCCCAACGATTCCGCGATCAGCAGGGGAGCGGCGTCAATGAGCGGTACGTAGCCCAGACGAAAAGTTGCCGGCGTCTGAGCGACAGGACGGCGTCTGGATTTCGTGAGGACGGTGCGAGGCATGGCCGGCTATTCAGCAGAGCCGGTGCCAATAAGCGATGCGAGTTACATGAATGGAGTGATTGTTATTTGTGAAAATGATGAATAGAATTCATGAATGACCCATGACCTTGATATCCGGCTGCTTCGGATGTTTGCCACACTGGCCCGTGTCGGCAGCTATACCCGTACAGCGGCCATCCTGCACCTCACGCAGTCCGCGATCAGCCATGGGATTCGGCGTCTGGAGAGCCAGCTCGACTGTAAATTAATCTACAGGAAGGGCAAAACCACGCACCTGACGCCGGATGGGCGTCATTTCCTGGGGCAGATTCTGCGCGTGCTGGATGCGCTCGATCGCGCGGCGGAATCCATGTCGGGCCGGGCAGAGTCGCGCGGGAAGCTGAGCATCGTGCTGAGCGCGTCCATGGCGCATGCAATTCTGGCTTCGGTGTTGCGCGAATACCGGGAGTCGTTTCCGGAAGTCTCGGTCGTCGTGCGCCTCGAGGACACGCCGCGCGCCATCGAGGAGATCGAGGAGGGGAGATCGGACCTGGCAATCGCCGTCAGCAATCATCTGCCCAAGGGGCTCAAGGCGCATCCGCTGATGAGCGACCGCCTCCGGTTGTTTTTTCCTCCGATTCATCCGTGGGCAAAAAAGCAGCGCGTCACCGCGACGGAGTTGGGTCGGGAGCACATGCTGCTTTATCAACGCAACAGCGTGACGTTTCGCCAGACGGAGGATTTTCTGCTGCGCAGCGGCCTGCAGCTTGGGTCCTACGTCGAAATTCCGAGTTTTGAGATCATGAAGCAGCTCGTCCGTCTTGGTTTGGGCGTGGCGATGATGGCGCCGTGGGTTGCCGCAAAGGAAATCGAGGAGGGCTCGCTGGCTTCGCTGCCGACGCCGCGTTTCAAGATCGAGCGCTCATGGGGAGTCGTGCATCAGGGGCATCGCGAGTTGCGGCCTCACGAGCAGACCTTCATCGGATTGTGCCGGATGGCATGCGAGTCCCTGGAGAGAGTTTGAGCGCGGAGGAGTATCGTCCCGCAACTCAGAGCAGATAAAGGACGATTGGGGTTCCAAGCAACAGCACGAGGACCGCGCAGAGAACAATCCCGGCAATCTGGATGGCCTTCTCGCTGGCCCTGCCCCGGAGCGCAGTCGCGATGGCCACGTAAAGAATGGGGATCGCGAAGAGCCAGAGCACATGGGGCGCAAAAAATTTGGCGGGATTGGCCAGGGCGTGGGACCGCACATGCTCGTGCTGAACTTTCACGAGCAAATACAGGATCGGGCCGCCGAGGCAGACTATGAGGAGTTGAGTAAGTGCAAGAGCTCGCGCCATTGGGAGGGGAATCGGCACCACGCTTATCGCTTATTTTTCGATAAGCAATCTTTCGCTCCCTGCGCGGTCGGCCGGGTGAAGGTGGAAGCAATATCCCTGCGCTTTACGACAGCCGATGGGAGGTTCATGCTTGGTATGAAAGGCAGGAATCCGGTATGAACATGGACACCATCACGGAGGAACGCCGCCGGGCCATTTCGGCTTCCATCCGCTCCATCAGCGCTGATGAGGCGAAGGCACTCGGTGAAAAACTTTTTCCGTATCACGACGATCCGTGGCGCGAGGCGTTTTTTGAATTCCTCGCGCAAAATCCGCACGCGGGTTTTCACCGCGCGACGACGAACGACGGCGTCGAAATCCTCTACTGCCACGAAAAGTGCAAGGGCATTTGGTTCGTGCCGGGTAGCGGCGCAGGCCCATTGCAAGCCGCGGGCCTGGCGATCATGAACCAGGCCGTCCTCGGTGGCTGAAATTCCGCAGCAACTCTCCCCCCATGAAAACACACAAAGTCATCGAAGCCGCCCGCCGCCTTTCCAAACCCTACCGCGTCACGAACGGAAAAAAATTCCGGCTCGAGGACTTTGATCCTGGCGATACGGGTGAGTTGAAATCCGGGGACAAGCCGCGCGCGAAGGAGGCGCTGCAGACAGGCATCGAAGCGCTCGCGAAACTGCAGGATGTGCTCTACGCGCAGGACCGCTGGTCGCTGTTGCTCGTTTTCCAGGCGATGGATGCGGCGGGCAAGGATGGCACAATCAAGCACGTGATGTCGGGCATCAACCCGCAGGGCTGCCAGGTGTCGTCGTTCAAGAGCCCGACGAGCACCGACCTCGAGCACGACTACCTCTGGCGCTGCGTCAAGGCGCTGCCCGAGCGCGGCCGCATTGGTATTTTCAACCGCAGCTACTACGAGGAGACGCTCGTGGTGCGCGTGCATCCCGAATTTCTCGCGGCGCAAAAACTGCCGGAGCAATGCGTGACAAAGAATATCTGGGACGACCGCTTCCAGGACATCCGCAGCTTCGAGCGATACCTGCATCGCAACGGCACCATCGTTCGCAAATTCTTCCTCAACGTCTCGAAGGACGAGCAGCAGCGGCGCTTCCTCGCGCGTCTCGACCTGCCCGAGAAAAATTGGAAATTCTCCGCCAACGACTCGAAGGAGCGCGGGTTCTGGGACGACTACATGAAGGCCTACGAGGACATGATCCGCAAAACCGCGACGAAGGAATCGCCGTGGTATGTCGTGCCGGCGGACAACAAATGGTTCACGCGCGTGATCGTTGCGGCGGCGGTGATTGACGCGCTCGCATCCCTGGACCTCCAATACCCGAAGGTCAGCAAGGCGAAGAAAAAGGAACTCGCCGAAGCGAGGAGACTCCTGCTCGAGAGCAAATGAGCGCGGCCGCGGGCGGCGAAGCCTCGCGCTGGCGTGGAATTTTTCCCGTCGTCCACTGGCTGCGAAACTACAATCCGTCGTGGCTGCGCGGTGACGCGGCGGCGGGCGTGACGCTTGCGGCGTATCTGCTGCCGGCGGCGCTCGGCGACGCATCGCTCGCGGGGCTTGCGCCCGAGGCGGGGCTCTACGCGTGCCTGTTTGGCGGGCTCGTGTTCTGGCTGTTTTGCAGCTCGCGACACACCTCGATCACGGTTACCTCGGCGATCTCGCTGCTCGTCGGCTCCTCGCTCGGAGGAATGGCGGGCGGCGATCCGTCGCGCTACGCGGCATTGGCGGCGGGCGCGGCGCTGCTCACCGCGGCGATCGCATTCCTTGCATGGCTGGCGCGTGCGGGAGCGGCGGTGAGTTTCATTTCGGAGAGCGTGATGACCGGCTTCAAGGCCGGCGTCGCGCTGCACCTTGCGAGCACGCAACTGCCAAAACTCTTCGGCGTGCAGGGCGGGCACGGCGATTTCTGGGAGCGTATGCACATCTTCCTGCAGCACGTTGGAGAAACGAACGCGGCGTCCCTCGCGATCGGCTGCGCGGCGCTCGCGCTGCTCGTGCTCGGGAAAAAACTTCTGCCGAACAAGCCGGTCGCGCTGTTCGTGGTCATCGCCGGCATTGCCGTGGCGATCGTCATTGATCTCGGCGCGCACGGTGTGAAACTGCTCGGCGAAGTGCCGCGTGGCCTGCCAATGCCGGCGCTGCCCGCGGTGAATTTCGAGGAGCTCGACGACCTGCTGCCGCTGGCGCTCGCGTGCTTTCTCCTCGCGGCGGTGGAGACAGCGGCGATCGGGCGGATGTTCGCCGAGAAGCACGGCTACCGACTCGACCCGAACCAGGAATTTCTCGCGCTCGCCGGCGCGAATCTCGCGTCGGGCCTGGGCCGCGGCTTTCCGATCAGCGGCGGAATGTCGCAATCACTCGTGAACGAAAGCGGCGGCGCGCGCACGCCGCTCTCGAGCTTGATCGCGTCGGGAATCATTCTCGTCGTCGCGCTCTTTTTCACCGACCTGCTCCGCAATCTCCCGCAGCCCGTGCTCGCGGCTGTCGTGCTCATGGCCATCGCGAGTCTCGTGAAGGTGAAGGAACTCACGCGACTCTGGCGGGTGCATCGCGAGGAATTCCTCGTCGCCATGGCCGCGCTGCTCGGCGTGCTCGGAGTCGGATTGCTGAAGGGCGTGCTTATCGGAGCGGCGATCTCCATCGTGCTGCTCATTCGCCGCGCCTCGGCGCCGCACGTCGCGTTTCTTGGCCGCATTCCCGGCACGCGACGCTACTCGGATCGTGAGCGTCACCACGGGAACGAGCCTACGCCGGGCGTGCTCGCGTTCCGCGTCGAGTCGGGTATCGTTTACTTCAACGCGGAACATGTCTTCGACACCGTGCTCGCGGGTCTGGACGCGGCGCCGGAGCCGGTCCGCCTCGTCATCGGCGATCTCTCGGCCTCGCCGCAGGTGGACATGGCCGGAGCGCGCATGTTCCTCGCGCTGCACTCGGAACTCACCAAGCGCGGCATCGCGCTGCGTCTCGTCGAGGCGCGCTCCGGCGTTCGCGACATGCTTCGAGTCGAGGGCGTCGAGGAAAAGATCGGTCCCGTGGATCGCTTCACGATGCTTGCCGACGCGATGGACGATTTCCAAAACGAATCCGCCACGAAGGCATGAATACCCGCCCCTCCAGCACCCGCGTCCTCGATCCGCTCTAGCGATTTTCCGAAATCGTCTTCGGGCTCATCATGGTGCTCTCGTTCACCGGCGCGTTGAGCGTGGCGAGCGTCGGGCGCGATGACATCCGAGCCATGCTGATCGGTGCGATCGGCTGCAATCTGGCGTGGGGCATCATTGACGCGGCATTCTACCTCATCGCCTGCGTGGCGGAGCGCGGGCGCAATGCGGACATCCTGCGTCGCGTGCGGCGGGCGCACAACCCGGAGCACGCGCGGCACATCATCGCCGATGCACTCCCCGAGTCCATCGCCGTGGCGTTGCAGTCCGCGGACATTGAGCGCGTGCGAGAGCATCTTGATCAACTGCCCGAGCCCGCTGGCAGACCGCGCCTCACGGCGGAAAACTGGCGCGGCGCGGCGGGTGTATTCCTGCTCGTCTTTCTTTCCACGTTCCCGGTGGTCGTGCCGTTCATCTTTATGCACAACGCCGCACTGGCGCTGCGCGTCTCGAACGGAGTCGCCATCGCAATGCTTTTCGGCGCTGGCCACATGCTGGCCCGCTATGCCGGAATGCCCCGCATTCTCACCGGCCTTGCAATGGTGGGCATCGGCGTCGTACTGGTCGGGATTACGATCGCCCTCGGCGGGTGATTTTTTGGTGGAATAATCTCGCCGAAGGGCGGAATGCACGGCCCACTTGGGATGCCATGGACGGTCTAAGTTACTTCGCACTGGCGATCCTCTTCTTTGTCGTGCTGGTGCTCGCCTACGGGATGATCGCGATTCACGACATCCCTTATCACATCGCAAAGGCGCGCAATCATCCGCATCAGGATGCCATCCACGCTGGCGGCTGGGTGAGCCTGTTCACGCTGCACGCCATCTGGCCCTTCCTCTGGCTCTGGGCCTACTCCTACCATCCCGAACACGGCTACGCGGGCAAGCCTCGCGAAGGCGCGGACAAAGCCGCTCCGCCCGACACCGCTGTGCTCGAGAAACGAATCGCAAAACTCGAAGCCGAGCTCGAGCGCACGAAGGCCCCCAAGTCCGAATAGCCATGGACCTGCTGCTCATCCTCACTTACGCCGCGTTCGCCTACGCCGCCTTTCGCGTTTTTCGCATTCCGGTCAACGGCTTCACGCTGCTCACCGCGGCGCTGGGCGGCATCGCGCTCATCGGCGCGCTGCTGCTGGGGATGAACTACAATCATCCGTTCACGAGCCAGGCGCGGTTTTACTTCACGACCACGCCGATCGTTCCCGGCGTGAGCGGCGTCGTGGCCGAAGTTCCCGTCGAGCCGAACACCAAGCTGAAGGCCGGAGACGTGCTCTTCCGCATAGACCCGGAGCCCTTCAAGAATGCGGTGAAGGCGAAGGAGGCCGCGCTCGCCGACGCGCAGCAGGCGACCCGACAGTTGCAGTCGGCGGCGGACACCGCGCAGCGACAATACGAATCCGCCCAATCGGTTCGCGCGGGAGTGAAGGATATTTTCGATCGCGCCACCAAGCTCATTGCGAGCGGTGCGATCTCGCAGGCGCAATTCGAGAAGGCAAAAAATGATTATCAAGCCGCCGACGCGTCCGCCCAGGCAGCCAGGGCCGAAGCCGAGCGGGCGAGATTGCAGGCGGATGCCGAGATCAGCGGCGTCAATACCGAGGTCGCGCGCCTCCAGGCCGAGCTCGACACCGCGAAGTTCAATCTCGAGCAGTCCGTCGTGCGCGCGCCGTCAAATGGCACGGTCGTGCAGATGTTCCTGCGCCCCGGCATGTATGCGGCATCCATGCCTTTTCGCCCGGTGATGATTTTCATGCCCGACGAGGCACCGATCTTCGCCGCGGCGTTCCTGCAAAATAGCGCCCAGCGCATCGAGGAGGCCTTCGACGCCGAGGTGATCCTGCCCTCGGTCCCCGGCCGTTTTTTCAAGGCCAAAATCGATGCCGTCGGCGCCTACATCCCGCAAGGCCAGCTCCAGCCCAGCGGCAACCTCGTTGACCCCGAGCAGATCAAGGGCCAGGGCCGCATGCTCGTTCGCATCAAATTCACCGACGACATCTCGAAATATCAGATTGTCCCCGGCAGCACCGGCGAAGTCGCCATCTACACCCACCACATGCACCACCTCGCCATCATGCGTAAGGTCCTCCTGCGCATGAAATCCTGGCTCTACTACTTCTTCGGCGACGGGCATTGAGATTTCGCATGGCCCGATGAACTGGCTTTTTGAGCTCCATAAGACACAGCCCATCGCGTTCGCGATCGGCATGCTCGCGTTCGTATGCGTGCTCGGCATGGCGCTTGGCAGCGTCCGGATTCGGGGCATCGGGCTTGGCACGGCGGGCGTGCTTTTCGCGGGAATCTTCGTCGGGCACTTCAGCGAAGAGGTGGATCACAAGACGCTCTCCTTCGTGAAGGAGTTCGGGTTGATCCTGTTTGTCTTCACCATCGGTCTTCAGCTCGGCCCCGGCTTCTTCGCGGCGCTGCGTCAGCAGGGCGTGAAGATGAATCTGCTCGCCGCCGTCATCGTCGTCCTGGGCGCCATCGGTGCGCCGCTGGCCGGCTGGCTGGCGGGATTCGACCCGGCCGCGGTGCTTGGCATTTTTTCGGGCGCCTCGACAAACACCCCGTCCCTCGGCGCCGCCTCCCAGACGCTCGGAACAATGCCGGGCATTTCCCCGGACCGCCTCGAGCTTCCCGCGCTCGCCTACGCGGTCACGTATCCCGTCGCCATTGTCGGAATCATCGGCGCGCTGCTTTTGCTCAAACAAATTTTCCGCATTGACCCGGTCAGGGAAGCTGCGGAGTTCGCCGCTAAAAATCGGCGGCAAGTGCAACCACTGGAGCGCCGCACCCTCGTCGTCACCAATCGGAATCTGGAGGGCATTCGTCTGGATACCATCCCCGGCCGCCTGGAATCCGGCATCACCATTTCCCGTATTCGCCACGGCAAGGAAACCCATGCGGCGACACATACGACGACGATTCACCAGGACGATCTCATCGTCGTTGTCGGCACGCCGACCGGCCTCGACCAATTCGAACGCGTGATCGGCGGGCGAAGCGACGTTGACCTCGTCCTGTCGGACAACGCCCTCACGACCCGCCGCGTTTTTGTGACCGACCGCGAGGTGCTCGGCAAAACCGTGAGCGAGCTCAACCTCGACGACCGCTTCGGCGTGGCCGTGACCCGCATCACTCGCGCAGATCTCGAAATGTCCGCCGTGCCCGGCCTGCGGCTGCAATTCGGAGATCAAGTCGTGATCGTCGGCCGCGAGGCGGATCTGGATCAGGCCGCCACCGCGCTGGGCAATTCGCTCAAGGAGCTCAACACGACGCAATTCATTCCCTTTTTCATCGGCCTCGCGCTTGGCGTGGCGCTGGGCACCATGCCCATCCCTTTTCCCGGACTGCCGCAGCCGATCAGTCTCGGCCTCGCCGGAGGCCCGCTCATCGTCGCGCTCATTCTGGGCCGCATCGGTCGCATCCGCCGTCAAATCTGGCACATGCCGGTGAACACGAATCTCGCCTTCCGCGAATTCGGCATCGCGCTTTTCTTTGCAGCGGTCGGGCTCACCGCCGGCGCGGATTTCTTTGCCACGGTCTTCAGCGCCACTGGATTCCAATGGTTGATCGCAGGCGCATGCGTCACGGTGATTCCGCTCGTGCTCGTCGGCATCTTTGCACGCGTGGTCCTGAAAATGAATTTCATGGACCTCAGCGGCCTGGTTGCGGGAAGCATGACCGATCCTCCGGCACTCGCCTTTGCCGCAAATATCGCAGGCTCCAATGCCCCCTCCGTCGGCTACGCAACAGTCTATCCGCTCACCACGCTGCTGCGCATCCTCGCGGCACAGGTGCTCGCGATTCTCCTCTTCCGATAAACTCCCGCCAGGCACCGTCAAGCTGCCCGAAATCGCCGCAAAAAAATAGCCCGTCCGCCCGTCCTCACCGAAGGAGGATCGTCGTATCGAGGAGTGCTTATTCCGAAAGAAAAGTCGCTACGCGCAATCACACCTGCCGTTTCGATTTACGAATGATGGAAAATATTTCCATGGACCTTCCGGTCCCGATCACCGCCGGGAAGCCGCGCATGGCATCACGGGTGCGGAGGGATTTGCGGGAGATGCTGGCTCTCGCGGACATCCTCATCGGCGGATCGCGCCCCTGGGACATCCGGATTCACGATGACCGCTTCGCCGCCCGTGTGCTCGCGGAAGGCACGCTGGGCCTTGGAGAATCCTACATGGACGGCTGGTGGGATTGTGAAGCGCTCGACGAAATGTGCTGTCGGGCGATCCGGGCGCAACTCGAGGAGCGCATTCCCCTCAATCTGCGAACGATGATTTCCATCGCCGCCTCGGTTCTCCTCAATCTCCAAAACAAACGCCGCGCGCACCGTGTCGGCGAGCGGCATTACGACCTCGGCAACGATTTCTTCGAGGCGATGCTCGACCCGTCCATGCAATATTCCTGTGCCTATTTCAAAAACACGACGGACCTTGCCGAGGCCCAGAAATTGAAGCTGGACCTGATCTGCCGAAAACTCGATCTGCAGGCCGGCATGCGGCTGCTCGACATCGGCTGCGGCTGGGGCGGCCTGGCGAAGCACGCGGCCACGCACCATGGCTGCCAGGTCGTCGGCCTCACCATTTCCCGCGAGCAGCAGGCCTACGCGGAAGCCGCCTGCCACGGACTTCCCGTCGAGATTCGCCTGCAGGACTACCGCGAGATTTCGGAACCCTTCGACCGCATCGTCAGCGTCGGGATGATGGAACACGTCGGCTACAAAAACCACCGCACGTATCTCGAGACCGTGGCACGATGCCTCCGCCAGGGTGGCCGATTCCTCTGCCAGACGATTGCCGGCTGCCGATCGAGCACGCATTGCGATCCATGGATCACGCGATACATCTTCCCAAACTCCATGCTCCCCTCCGCCGCCCAGGTCGCGCGTGCCGCCGAAAGCCTGCTCGTCCTCGAGGACGTCCATAACTTCGGTGCGGACTACGATCTCACGTTGCTCGCCTGGGAAGGAAATTTCCGCGCGTCGTGGAATCGGTTCGCCGACCGCTACGGGGAACGCTTTCGCAGGATGTGGCGATTCTACCTGCTGAGTTGCGCGGGGGCTTTCCGCGCCCGCAGCATGCAGCTTTATCAATTTCTTTTCTCCAGGGGAGGAATCGAGGGCGGATACACGCCCGTGCGATGAACCCGGAATCCTCCGAGAGAGAAACCTCGGAGGCCAGCTTCTGAGATGCTTCCGACTCTCTACGTCGTTCAGCGTCACTTTTAGGACTTTTCTTTAGGAGTCCGACGGAAAAATCAACGAATCAACTGTAGAGCCGCATCAATACAAGGAGAGAGCGGGTGAAGGGAATCGAACCCTCGTATGCAGCTTGGGAAGCTGCCGTTCT
>JBOHXO010000255.1:0-6996 GCA_050737475.1 Chthoniobacterales bacterium | reverse complement strand
CTCCAACCGCGACTCCAGCTCCGTGAGTTGATTTTGGAATCATCTGATTTTCCGAAGAGCGCGGCCTCCTTCAAAGGACGTCGCGCTTTTCTTTTCTTGCAGCCGCCCTGCGCCGCCCGTAAATGCGCGGCATGGCGATGAATCGCACCGCGTTGCGAATCTGGCAATTCATCGAACGACTCGCCGACATCTTCGGCAAAACGCGCGTCGGCGCGTTTATTTTCAAAGCCTATCGCATCTTCAACGAAATCGACGTCGAGCAGCGCTCCGCCGCGTTCGCCTACTACGCGATCTTTTCGCTCATCCCGCTCATCACACTGCTGCTGTCGGTCAGTTCGATGTTTTTCAATCCCGAGGAGGTCAAGCACGCCGCCTCCGAGTTCATCCCGCTCAGTTCCGAAGGCCAGGACATCGTCTGGAAAATGGTGGACGAGCTCCAGCGCGCCCGCGGCGGCGTCAGCGCGATTTCCCTCATTATCCTCGCGTGGTCGTCGCTCAAGTTTTTCCAGGCGCTGGTTCGCGCGGTGAATCGCGCGTGGCACACCCAGGACATCCCCTGGTGGCAGATGCCGCTCAAAAATCTCGCGATGGTCGGGATCATCATCAGCGGCTTTGCGATCGGCATTCTGATTCCCGCCATCGTCCAGGGCGCCAGCAAGGCGCTGCATGCGCTCGAAGCATGGCTGCTCGTGCACGCGCCGAACATCCACCTCACCCCGATCTTCAGCGTCCTCGATCTCAGCCGCTACCTCGTCGGTGGCGCCGTGCTTTTCTACACCATCACGATGCTCTACACCTTTGCGCCGCGCCGCCGCGTGCTGCTGCGCCAGGTCTGGCTGCCCGCACTTTCCGTCACGGTCGCCCTCCAGCTCTGCCAGGTCGCGTTCGTCAACTACCTGCCGCGTTTCGTGAACTACAACGCCGTCTATGGCGCGATCGGCCTGCTGATGTTGCTCCTCATCTGGGTCTATCTCAGCGGATTCCTGATCATCGGCGGCGCCTGCCTCTGCGCCGCATCCGCAACACCCGATCAGGAAACTATTCCGGCCCCTTCCGCCCCCGCAGTTTGAACGAAATCGGCAGTCCTGGAAATTCGCGATGGCCGCGGATTCGCGCCGACAAATAACTCGTGTAGGAGTCCGACAACTTCCGCGGATCATTCACGAAAAGCAAAAACTCGACCCGTCCGAACGGCCGCCTATCGGAAGCCGCGCTGACCTGCGTGGCATAGAGAATCTTGAGACGCCTCATCCCCGTGTAGGGCGGCGGCTGCCGGTCCACGGCTTCCTTGAGAATGCGGTTCAACTCGCCCGTGCCGATCTTGCGCTGCGCGTGCTGGCGCATCTTCTCGATCATGTTGAACAATCGCGGAACGTTCGTCTTTTCGAGCGCGGAGAGCACGATCACCGGCGCGTAATCGAGGAAGAATAAATCGCCGAGCAATTCGTCCACGCGCTTTTTCACGCCTTCCTTGGACTGGTCCTCCACGAGATCCCATTTGTTGAGCACGACAATCGCCGCCTTCTTCGCCGCCTGGATGAGCCCGGCGATTTTTTTGTCCTGCACCGTCACGCCCTGCGACGCGTCAATCACGAGGATGTTCAAATCCGCGCGCTCGATCGCCTTCTCGGAACGCATCACGCTGAACACCTCGACGGACGAATTGTGTTTCGAGCGGTGGCGGATGCCGGCCGTATCCACGAGCAGATATTTGCGGCCCTCGTATTCGTAGGGAATATCCACCGCGTCGCGCGTCGTGCCGGCGATCTCGCTCACAATCGTGCGGCGATCATTCAGAATCGCGTTCACGAGCGACGACTTTCCGGCGTTCGGCCGGCCGATGATCGCGAGTCTCGGCACCTCACCGCGACCGGGTGGAACCTCCTCCTCGCCGAGATCAATCTTTTCGCCAATCGCCCAGATGAGCTCGCCAATCCCGCGACTGTGGGCTGCGCTGATGCAAAGCGGCTGATCGAGGCCGAGCCTGGAAAATTCCGATGCCAGCGGTTCCTGCCGGTCATTATCAATCTTGTTCACCGCCAGCAGCAGCGGTTTGCCCGAGGCCCGCAAAAGCTTTGCCAGCTCTGCATCCAGCGGCGTCATCCCCGACTGGCCGTCCACGACGAGCAGCAGCAGATCCGCCGCCTCCATCGCCACATCCGCCGCGAAGCGTGTGTCTTCCGAAAAATCCGGATCCGGCTCCGCGCCGATGCCGCCCGTGTCCACAATCTCGAAGGGCACTTCGCCCTTTTTGCACACCGCGTGAATGCGATCGCGCGTCACGCCCGGCTGGTCGTGAACGATGGAAATTTTTTCGCCCGCGAGGCAGTTGAAGATCGCGGACTTTCCGACATTCGGCCGGCCGATAATGGCAATTGTTTTCATTTTACAACACTCTCCGGTTCGTGATGACCGAGTTGCGCGACACCGCGCCAGACATACTCGAGGCCGCTCACCAACGTAAAAAATCCGGCCGGCCACACCACGTATTCGAGGTGCGGAATCTGGAGCATCGCCCACGCCAGCGACACCATCAATAGCGCCGTCGCCGTCTTCCCCATCCAGCTCGGCCTGACCTCCAGATGCTCGTGCATCAACCGCACCACCACGCAGCCCAGCACGATCACAGCCTCCCGCGCAATCACCAGCACCGGAAACCACAGTGGCAGCGTGTAGTGCCAGCTGCTCACGCTCAGCGTGATGATCGCCGAGAGCACCAGCCCCTTGTCGGCAATCGGATCGAGCATCGCGCCGGCCTTGCTCACCTGCCCGAAATGCCGCGCCACGTAGCCGTCGAAGGCGTCCGTGACAGACGCGAGCACGAACACGCCGATCGCGCTCCACCTCATCCATTCCTGCGGCGCACCCGCGGACACGCTCTCGCCGTAATACATCGCGAACAACACGAACACCGGAATCAGCAGAATCCGGAGCACGGTGAGTTGGGTGGCAAAGGTCATTCGAGCCGCATGCTACGCGGGCTTTCTCCGCGCAGCAATCTGACTCGTCGCACCGCTTCGAGCCGCATATCAATCCGCCATGCCACGCGACCTTGCCATCGCCGCCGCGATCATCGCGGCGCTCGCGGCGCTTTGCGCAACCGTTCCCCGCGCCGTGCGCCGCTCCCTGCTCGAGGGCCTGCGCTGCATGGGGCGCCATCCCGATCTGTGGCGCATCCCTGCGCTCTTCGCCGTCGGCCATGCCATTTTTCAACTCCTCGCCGGCGTGTTGTTTCATTGGCGGATTGAGGACCTTGATGCCTGGATTCCCGCGTTCGAATGGAATGCGCCGCCCAAAACCGCATCGCTCCTCCTCGGCAACGCACTCCCCGCCGCCGACAACACAGCCTCGATCTTCACCATTTTCACCGCGACCTTTCCGCTCTCCGCGCTGTTCGCGTTCCTCCTGCTCGTGAACAGGCAGGGCTTGCTCGTCGAAATGATCTCGGCATTGCGCAGACGGCTCGGACGCTGGCGTGGAATTTTTCTCGCGGTCACGCTGCTGCTCACGGCGCTGTGCGCCATTGCCAAGCCCGCCGCATTTCTGCTGCTGCCCGAAATCGAGGACCACGTGCCTTCCGCCGTGCCGTTTGCAATGGATTTTCTCTCCACCGTCTTCGAGCTGCTGCTCGGAATCTTTTTCCTCACCCACCTCATGCTCATGGCCTACGCGTGGCGGCGCGGACTTTTCTTCGAACGCTCGAAACTGCTTCACGTCGCAATGCGCCGCGCGGGATTCGTGTTGAAATGGTCGCTGCTGCTCGCCGCACTTTCCTCCGTGCTCATCCTGCTGCCGCTCCACGTCGGAATTCTTTTCGCACCGGACGAGGATTTCGAAAAAGCCTGTATCTGGTTTTCCGGATGGATCGGCCGTCCCGCAGTCACGCTCGTCGCGTTGTTTTACTTCCCCGTGCAGGCGATCCTCGTCTTTCACAACGAATCGCTGCAGCAGGCGTTGCGCGACAGCAGACGATTGCTCCGCTCGCAATGGCTGTCCCTCCTGCCATTCCTCATCGCATGCTGCGCCTTGTTTCTGTTGCTCTCGAGCGCCTCGGACTTCCTCGTCTCACGCCTCGGTCCCGACACATCCGCCGCGCTCGGCGCGGGAATTTTCACCGCATGGTTCGAATCCCTGCTCGCCGGCTGGTTCATCGCGAGTTGGGTTTGCCTTTACAAAAGCCTCTCCGCAGGTCGTAAAGAAATCCCGTTTTGATCGCGCTGCGTTGCTCCCGCCTAAGCTGCCACCGTCCGCAATGGTCGGACGGTCCGTCGTGCGTGCATGATATCACGCTCGATTTCGAGGAGGCGCGACTGCACGGCGTCACTGGCCCGCCCGGCGGCGGCAAGACGCTGCTGCTCCACCTGCTCGGCCTGCTCGACGAACCGGACTTCGGAACGATTGATCTTTTCGGCGAATCCGTCTCGCCCGCGCCCGAGGAAATCCGCCGCGAAATCCGCAACACCGTCTTCGGCTATATTTTTCCAAGCCCCTGCCTGCTTCCGTCATTCACGGTCGCCGAGAATGTCGCCATGCCGCTTTTCCGCCTCTCCGGGGCCGATGAACGCGCCGCGCACGAACGCGTCGCCGAGCTGTTCGCACTGTTCGGCCTCGAGCACGTCGCAAACCTCCCCGCAGCCTCGCTCGACTTCGACATGCAATTTCTCGCCGCCCTCGCGCGCGCCCTCGTGCACCGCCCGCGCGTCCTGCTGGTCCTCAATCCCGGCCGCCCGGCGGCGCTTGCCCCGCATATCCGCGCCGTCGTGGACAAACTCCGCATCACCTGCCTCTGGTCCGGCGCGCAGGCCGGCTGGCTGAACCAATGCGACCGCTCGGTCACGCTCCAGAGCGGCTCCGTGGTCCCGGAATCCCCCGCCCTGTCGTGAGCGCGCTCGTCCCCCCGGCAGTCGCGATCGAGCTCGAAGCGGGCCGCAAAGCCTCGAACCTCGCCTTCGCGCTGCGCGTGCTTCCTGCGCAACGCCGCCACGATGCGCTCGTCTTTTACAAATTCTGCCGCACGCTCGACGACATCGCCGACTCGCCGAATATCTCCGCGACGGAACGCTCTGATGCCCTTGACGCATGGGAACGCGCGCTCGACGCACCCGGCACCGCACCCGCCGATCTCGAGCAGATCATCGCGCGACATCAAATTGACCGGAGCCTGCTGCGCGAAATTCTCGCAGGTGTCCGCACCGATCTCACCGTTCATCGCTACACAACGTTCGAAGACGTGCGCAAATACTGCTGGCGCGTCGCCAGCGCCGTGGGCCTCGCAAGCATCCGCATCTTCGGATGCGTTCGTCCCGAGAGTGAAGCCTACGCGGAAAACCTTGGCCTCGCGCTGCAATGGACGAACATCCTCCGCGACATCGGCGAAGACGCCGCAAATGGCCGCATCTACCTGCCCACCGAGGACCTCGCCCGCTTCAACGTCTCCGAAACCGATCTGCTCGCCGCAAAAACTCCAACGGGATTTCTTCCACTCATGGAATTCGAAGCCGCCCGCGCACGCGAATTTTTTGCCGCCTCAGCTGCATCGCTCCATCCGGACGACCGCCGCGCGCTCCTTCCCGCCGAGCTCATGCGAACCATTTATTCGAAGCTGCTCGATCGCATGCAGCGCGATGGCTTCCGGGTTTTTGCAAAACGCTACCACCTCGCCCGCATCGAGAAGGCATTTCTCGCGCTGCGTATGATCCTCGCCCGCTAACCGCGAAAGCGCGTGTCCACAGCGCGCCGCACGGCATCGTCCATCTTGATCAACGGCGGCCATTCGCGCTTGTAGCCTTCGCCGGACAGTTTCCTCGTCGCATCAATGCCGAGCTTGCTGCCGCTTGCGATTTCGCTCGTCGCGTGGTCAAGCACATCGGCCGGGCCTTTCGTAAAAATACTGTCGCGTTGCGGATCGGTATTCGCGCACAGGCGGAAGAGCACGTCAGAGGTGTTCTGAACGTCCACATCGTCGTCCACCACGACGATGTATTTCGTGAACATCATCTGCCCCATGCCCCACAGGCCATGCATGATTTTGTAGGCCTGCATCGGATACGTTTTTTTGATCGAGACAAAAACCGCGTTGTGGAAAACACCTTCCGCGGGCAGCGCAATATCCACGATCTCCGGGAAATTCATTTTGAAAATTGGCAGGAATAATTTCACCGACGCCGCGCCGATGTAAAAATCCTCCATCGGCGGAATGCCCACGATCGTCGCGGGATAAACCGCGTCCTTGCGATGCGTGATCGCCGTGATGTGAAACGCCGGATACGGCTCGGGCAGCGTGTAATAGCCGGTGTGGTCGCCAAACGGCCCCTCCATGCGCAGCGGCTCGGTGGGGTCCACATAACCCTCGATCACAAAATCCGCATTCGCCGGCACCTCGAGATCGTTCGTCTCGCATTTCACGAGCTCGATCGATTTCCGCCGCAAATATCCCGCGAGCAAAAACTCGTCGAGTCCGTCGGGAAGCGGTGCCGTGGCCGCGAAGGGAAACACCGGATCGCCGCCGATGAAAATGGCCACCGGCATTCGCGTGCCCGTTTCGTAATAACGCCGCCCGTGCCGCGCGCCGACTTTCTGGAGCTGCCAGTGCATGCCGGTCGTGCGGTCGTCGTAAATCTGGATGCGATACATGCCGACGTTGCGCTCGGCGGTGTCAGGGTCCTGCGTCACCACGCACGGCAGCGTGATGAATCGTCCGCCATCCAGCGGCCAGCATTTCAATATCGGAAAATCGAGCAAGGTTGAAGGATGACGGTTGAAGGATGAAGGATCAGAAACATCCGGCGCGGGAGGCCACGCTTCCTCCCTCTTACTTCTGACTTCAAACTTCCGAATCACGTCCTTGCACGGCCCGCTCTTCACGCGCTTCGGCTTCGCATGGCGCAACTCCAGCGCCGTGCGCAGCAGCTTGATCGCCTCTCCAAAACCCGTCGGCGGCTTCGCCTTCATCAACGCGCCCAGCTCGTCGGCGACCGCGTCCACAGACTCCGCGCC
>JBOHXO010000254.1:0-3804 GCA_050737475.1 Chthoniobacterales bacterium | reverse complement strand
GTCCGAGATATCGTATTGGATCGCGAGCCGCGCATTGGCGAAGTTCACGTCGCCGGTGAGCATGGAGAGGTTCGGCGCGGATTGGCCGGCGATTTCGATGCGGCGAATCTTGCTGGTTTCGCGCACGTCCACGCGATCAATGCCGAAGGGGAGGATCCAATGGAGTCCGGGAGTTTTGTCCACGCCGACGACATGGCCGAACCGGCGCAGGGAGGCCGTTTCGCCGGCATGCACGACGTAAAAACCACGGCAGAGGACGACCGCGAGCGTCGCGAGGATCGCCAGCGCGATCAGCAGGAGCGCGTGCGCGGCGACCCACGCGATGCCGGCGCGGATGACGCGCACGCTCGGCGGGACGTCACTTTGCTGGTTTGTCGCCATAAAGGGGTTTGAACAATTTGGAATCGGTCTCGAGGAACAAGGTGGTGCGGCTGCCGACGATGGACTCGTAGCTTTCGAGGCTCCGGATGAAGCGGTAAAAATCCGGATCCTTTGCGTAGGCTACGCCGAGAATTTTCAATGCGTCGGCGTCGGCCTTGCCGAGAGACGCGGTGGCCGAGGCGTGCGCTTGCGCCATGATGGCTTCGTGCTCGGCGGCTGCGGCTGCCTCGATCTTGAGCGCCTGTTCGATGCCTTCGCTGCGGTAGCGCGCGGCGATGCGGCCGCGCTCGGCGTTCATGCGGGTGATGACGCTCGCGCGATTTGCGGGCGGGAGGGTGAAGCCGGAGATGTGGATGGCATTGATTTCGATGCCGAAGTCGGAGTCGCTATGGGCTTCCACTTCGTCGCGCACCTTTTCGAAAATGGCGTGGTATTCGAGTTTGTCGGAGCCCACGTTGACGAAGCTCGTGAAGGGCAGCGTGCCGATGCGCGCGCCCATGCGGGCCGTGTAGAGGTCTATCAATCGCGCCTCCGCATTCGCGCGCGTCTGCACGGTCTCGACGAAACGAATCGGGTCCTTGATGTGCCAGATCAAATATCCGTCCACGATGACGTTCTTCTCGTCGTCGGTGAGCATTTCCTGCGGCGCGGTATCGAGGTAGAGGCGGCGTTGATCCACGCGAATGATGCCGTCAATCGGCCACGGCAGCTTGAAATTCAGGCCGGCGGTTCGCACCGGTTGCATGGCCCGGCCGAAGCGGGTCACGACCGCGACCTCCGTTTGATCCACCGTGAAAATGCAGGACCATGCGAGCAGAACGCCCGCCGCGACAAGCAGGGCGAGGAGTGGGAATTTTTTATTCATGGGATTGCGAATGGTTGCCGGCTGAGGCCGCGGGGCTCTGCGAGCGCCAGATGATGAGGTCGCGCGCGGAAGTTCCCGGCGGCAAAATGAATTGTTCCTTGCCCGCGAGGGAGCGTTCCATGGTTTCGAACCACAGGATGTCCTGGAGGAGGGCGGGATTGCCGGCCACGACCACGGCGCGTTGCTGGATCGCCAGGGATTCCGCGGCGGCTTCGACTCTTTGTCCCTCGCCGCGCGCGAAGGCCCGGTCCTGTTCGATGCGGGCGTTGCCCGTCGTCTGGGGGATCGTCAATGTCAGGACCGTCTGGGCGTTCAGGACGGACGTGGCGCTATCTTCCATGGCATTCGAGGCGTCGCGAAACGCGAGGAGATTTTCCGCGGGCGGATGGATATCAATCACATTGACGCTCTGGATCGTGATGCCGAGCGACGGAATCTCAAAATCGTGATGCGCATTCGATTGCGGATGCGCCCCGGCGGGACCCGCGGACTTATCCGCAGGGCCAAGATGCGCGGAAACATCGTCAACGACATATTTTTCCAACTGCGGTCGGTCTCGCGAAAGCAAGCCGTGCTCGGTGTTTCGCGACACATATTCGCCGACGACGGAGCGCACCGATTCCTCGAGGATCGTCCCGGGATTTTCGACCCGATAGAAATACACATACGGGTCGGTGACGCTGTAGATCACGGTGATCACCGCTTCGACGTAGTCCTGATCCCCGGAAAGGTATTCATCCGACAGGCTTTCCTGGGCCAGCGGCGAATCGGGCGAATGCCACGTCCCCGCAGTGGCTGAGACGGACGAGGCGCTGTCAGGATTTTGCGGCGCGTTTGCCGGGGCGGATGGCGGCGTGGCCAGCCCAATGGTGAGGCGATGAGGAAACATCACCGGCCAGATGTCCGCCTGCGCGAATGGGCGCGGCGGCAGATAATGCAACCCGGGACCCAGGTCGCGCCAGACGACGCGGCCAAATAATTTCCCATACGCGACCGAGCCCGTGGGAACGATAAAAAATCCGCTCGCGAGCCAGACCGCCGCCGCGGCGAGCAGCAGCACCGCAGCGAAGCGCCGAATTCTCCGGGCTCCGAGAGCGACCGCGGCCACACGAAAATTCGAGATCGGCTCGGCGAGCCCGGCGACGACGTGCCTGCGGCTGAACCGCCATCCGATCAATGCCAGCAGCAGGATCGCGCCCGTCCATTCCACGAAACCGACCGCGCCGGATGCCGGCGCCGGCACATGGGCAATGGCCTGCCAGCCGGTCGCCCCGATGAGCGCGTCGAACAACGCGCCGGCGGCGATCGCCCCGGCTCCGATGCTGCCCACGTAAATCGCCACAAAGCGACGGCCAAACAGCCGGTTGAGCGCGACGATCGTCGCCACATTCGTGCCCGGGCCGCCCAGCAAAAAAACAATGGCCGCGCCGGGGCTCAATCCCTTGGCCACCAAAGCCGCCGCCACCGGCGTGCTGGCGGAGGCGCACATGTAGAGCGGAATGCCGACCGCCGCCATGATGAGATAAGCCTTCCATCCTGCGCCGAGCCCGTATTCGGCGAGGTTCGCGGGGAACACGGCCAGAATTGCGCCGGCCAGCAAAACACCGATCACCAGCGAAGGCAGGATGTCGTCGGCCAGCTCGATAAAGGCAAAGCGCCACACGCGCCGCACGGTTTCGGACAACGGCGGGGTTCCCTCCGGAAGCTGGAACGGCGCGGGGCTTTCGGTTTCGTAAAAATCCGGCTTGTACCATCCGCGCAGCGGTCCGAGATGCGCAGCCCTTCTCCACCAACCTTGCGCGGCGTGCCGCATGCCCCACCACACCCCGCGAAATCCCACATAGTCGCGCTCGGAATCCAGGTCGTGATGATGGTGTCCATGGCCGTGGTCGTGGCCGCATGCGTCGTGATCGTGAGTCCCGGGATCGTGACCTTCACGCCCGAGGGAAAAGGAGGATTTTCCAGCCTCGACTTTTGAATATTTCGGCGCCGCACGCAGCTGAGTCGGCAGCCACCCGATCGCCACCACGCCTGCAAGCAGCGCAGACATGAAACTTGCAAACGGACGATAGATCGCGACCCACGGCCCCATCAAAACCCATGTCAGCAAAATGGAATCCACGCCGGATTCCGGGGTGGTGATCAGGAAGGACATGACCGCCGGAGGGCTCGCGCCCTTTCTGCCCAAGGTCACGGCGATCGGCACTACGGCGCAACTGCACAACGGAAGCGGGACGCCGATGGCCGCGGCGTTAATCATGCTCTTTAATCCCTGTCCGCCCATGATCGCTTCCACGCGGCGGCGTGTAATCAGGATGTTGATCACGCCGCCCAGCAACAGGCCGAAGAGAAACAGGGGCGCAAGAACAAGAAACGTCCCCCCAAGCTCCTTCAAGAGCGACTAGAATGATCTTCATGGAACCCTTTGAGGGATTCCTTCAAACAGGAAAATACGCGGCAATGCAAGGCAACCTCCTTACCAAGTCAAATTCGTGGAAACCACACGGAGTCGTTCGTCATTTTTGACGATACTGTCTGGTTTTTGGGTCCTGATTGGG
>JBOHXO010000253.1:0-4460 GCA_050737475.1 Chthoniobacterales bacterium | reverse complement strand
ATCCGAACGTGAACATTGATTTCACGCAAGCCGCCACCGCCCCCGGCGGCTATTGGAACACCTCGCAATTCCTCACGAACGGCACCCTCGTCGCCGTCCCCGAGCCCGGCGAAACCGCCGCCGCCCTCGCCGCCCTGCTCGGCGCAATCATCCTCCTGCGCTCACGCCGCAAAATTGCCGGACCCTGAACGCCCGCCAAATCGGACCGCGTTTTCGTTACTCCCCTCGAATTCCCTCCGCGTCTCAGCGCCTCCGCAGTTCCTTCCCGCTACTCGAATTTCCTCCCGCCGCGCCGGATCCAGCCGCCCTTGCGTCCGTCCGCCTTGCGCGTCGTATTCACGATATAGCCGCCCTCGTCGTTCCAGCGATACTGGCCGAGCACGGTCACCTTGTTGCCCAGTCGCAACGCCGGCACCGCCTCCCCGATCGTCTTGTCATGCACGATCAGCAACGTCTGCCCCGACGCGAGCCGCACCACGAATTCCTGCTGCACATGACTATGCACATGATCGCGAAAAATCTCGATGACGACCGCGTTCAGTCGGATTTGAAACCCGCTGAGCTTGTGCTCGAACGCATAGGCCAGCCGGCGGTCGCTTTTACTCGTCTCGGGGCCGATTTCGATGGCCGCCGACCCCACGCGAATCGCCACACCCAGCACGCAAAGAACGAGAAGAATTCGTTTCGTCATAAAATCGTGCACCACGCTCCGTCACCGAAAACCAACGCGCAAGCCTCGAAGTGCAATTTCACCAGCGTAACGATGCAGCGCAGCTTGGGGGACTTGCCGCCGGGACCGGACGCCTGGATGGTGAACACGTTGGTAGGGGAACCCGCGCCGCGGGTTCCCGAAGCTACTTCCGCGTCACGATCACCGTCACCACCGCGGAGTCTCCGCCCGGTCCGTGCGCCACGATGAGAATTTTGCTTTTGCCGGGTTTGATCGCTGAGGAAATTTTCCAGGCGCCTGTGCCGGAGGCCGTGCCCTTCTTTTTGCCGATCGTGTAGGTCACCGAGGTCACGCTGCCGTTGGTGGTGCCTTTGAGCGCGACCTTCGCGCCTTTGACGGCAACCTTCTTTTTTCCTGTCAGCGTGAGCACCGGCGCGGCCACAGGCTTCATCGCCTCGGTGATCTGCCAGCGCTGGATGCGGCCGTTCATTTGATCGGCAACGTAAACGATGCCGGAGGACGAAACCGCAATTCCCTGCGGCGTGTTGAATTGGCCGTCGCCCGAGCCATTCGAACCGAAGGCCAGTTCGAACACACCGTCGGCGCTGAAGCGCTCCACGCGGCCGTTGCCCACATCGGTCACGTAGACGTGGCCCGCAGCATCCACCGCAACGAATCGCGGCCCCATGAACTGCCCGTCGCCACCGCCGTTGCTTCCAAACGTCAGCTCGAAGACACCGCCGGAATCGAAGCGCTGCACGCGATTGTTCGAGTAATCAACCACGTATATCTGACCGGTCGTCGGGTTGCTCGCGATGCCGGCGGCCCCGAAAAAACCAAACTGACCGTCGGCCGAGCCATTTTTTCCCCATTGGCCCTGGTAGACTCCCTCCGTGGAGAGCCGCTGCACGCGATTGATGGCATCACCGAAGTAAACATCGCCGGAAGTGGAAAGAATGCCCACGCCCACCGGCAGCGAGATTTGGTAACCGGCGTTGCCGTTCGGATTCGTCAACGTGCTGATCCAGTTCCCGCCGGTGTCGAAAATCTCCAGGCGATTGTTGGTTTTGTCGCAGACATACACGCGATTAGCGGCGCTGTTGACGGCGATGCCCTCGGGATTCTGCATCTGCCCGTTGCCGGTGCCCTTCGAACCGAACGCCCCGTCGTACGCACCGGTGGCGGAAAAACGCACGACGCGCGAGTGCGTGAATTGATTGTCGGCGACATAAACGAGCCCGGCGTCATCAAGGCACAGGCCGAAGGGATAGCTCGGCATCGCATCCGGCGCCGGCATAATGAAACTGTCAATGTAGG
Organism: Chthoniobacterales bacterium; assembly: GCA_050737475.1. Taxonomy (GTDB): domain Bacteria; phylum Verrucomicrobiota; class Verrucomicrobiia; order Chthoniobacterales; family JAATET01; genus JAATET01. The sequence continues at coordinate 2,473 of JBOHXO010000253.1, read as the reverse complement.
TCGCAGTCTGCGCCCGGGCGGAAATCGCCGCCAGGGAAAGGCCGAGAGCGGCGAAAAACACGGGAAGTGGACGCATAAAGTGCCCGCATAGTCTCAGAACAAATTCTCATGGCAAGGAACCTCGGATGATTCGGTCGTTTGTTTTTGGAAAACTAAAACGAAATCTCCACCGACACACCGCCCCACACGGTATTTGCCCGCGTGCCGGCAAGCTGCACCCACGCGTGGCTGTAGCTCACGTAGGGCGAGATCGTCACCGAAACGCTCAACGAAAAATTCAACGCCGCACCGCACTCGATGTGGTCGGCGCCGGTGAAGGGATTGGTTTCGTCCGCGCCGGCCTCAGTCGTGTTGTAGCCGAAGCTGAAGCCCGTCGCGATCCACGGCGCCAGCGAAACCACGTCGCGGTAAACCGGCGCCTCGCCGTCCACGCGCAGCTCGAGGTAGCCGACGTTCGCCGGAATGTAACCGCCGTGCTCGGCATCGGGACCGAGCGTGAAGGTGTATCCCACGCCCGGCGTGATTTTCACCGGCCCGAAGTTCAACTCGTAGGCCGCCGCCACGGACAACTCGTGCGAATACAATCCCCCCGGCGCGTCGAGCACCGCGAAGAGCGAGTAACCAAGCGTGAGCGACAGGTCGCCGATGGCGTGCGTGTAGGCAAAGTTCCCGTCAACTTCCTTGTAGTCCGACTCTCCAATGCCAAATGCCGCCCACGAGTTGATCGTCAGGAAATCCTGCGGCGTGAGATTCGCGGTGAGCGACAATGCCGTCCACGAAATGCTCGAGCCGTAGCCCTTGTAGCCGGGGAGCTGGTTGACGCCGCGAAACATGTAAAGGCTGTCCCATCCCGTCGAGAGCGAGGCGGACCACGGCGCGGTCGCGTCGTCTTGCGGCGCGGCCTTGTCCCCCGCCCTCGCGAGCGGTGCTTGAAACAAAAGCGACGCGAATGCGCAGGCCGTTGCGAACGGTTTGATCATGTTTTCACCTCCGCGCCATTCAACGGATGGACGCCCGCCAGCACTTCCTCGATCCGCTCCAGCTTCACGGGTTTGCTCAAATAACCGTCCATCCCGGCGGCCAGCGCGCTCGTGCGGTTCGTGTCGAGAATGTCCGCCGTGACGGCAACGATCTGGCAGCGCTTCAACCCCCGCTCGACCTCGATCTCCCGAATCCGCCGCGTGGCTTCCAGTCCGTCAACGCGGGGCATTTGAATGTCCATGAAGATCAAGTCCGGCTGCTCGCGCTGCACGAAATCCACCGCCGCCTCGCCGCTCAATGCCACCTCGGAATTGCAGCCGAATTTTCGGAGGATCGCGGCCAGCAGGCGGGCGTTCACAAGATTGTCGTCAACGACAAGTATCCGCAAATCCGTGTAGCCAAATCCGGCGGACGGACGAACCTCCCCCACATCCGGCGCCGCCAGGAGATCGGGTCCGACGGCGGCTTCCGCCGGAAAGGAAATCGTGAAATTGGATCCCTTCTCCAGCCGCTCGAACACAATGTCCCCGCCCATGAGGTGACACAACCGGCGACTGATCGCCAGGCCCAGGCCTGTCCCATCGTAGCGCCGGCCGACGCTGGAATCTATCTGGCTGAATGGCTCGAACAGGATGCCCTCGTCCGCTTCGGAAACACCAATGCCCTCGTCGCGAATGGAAATACGAATCCACTGCGCATCGCCGGAAAACGATTTGCCGCCGGCGCCCATCGGACCATGCGCGCGCTGGATGGAAACCACGATCGCACCGCCGTCCGTGAATTTCACCGCGTTGGACAGCACGTTGTAGATCACCTGCTTGAGCCGCGTCCCGTCCGCAAGCAGCCACTCCGGCACGTCCGGCTGCGTCTCCACGGAAAGGTGATTCCCCTTGCTCTCCGCCTGATTTCGAAACGTCGCGATGGATTCGGCGGCCAGCTCGCGCAGCGAAATCACCTGCGGCGTGATGGCCAGTTTTCCGGCCTCGATTTTTGAAAAGTCGAGTATGTCGTTCAACACCCGCTGCAGCACGACGCCGCTTTGCTTGATGACTGCGAGCCCCTCCGAGGTGTCCTTGTCCTGCGGCCGTTGCTCGAGCAACTGGGCGTAACCCATGATGGCATTGAGCGGCGTGCGGATCTCGTGGCTCATCATCGCAAGGAAGGAACTCTTCGCGCGGTCCGCCGACTCCGCGGACTCCGCCATGCGAGCCGCTTCGTCGCGCGCCACGCGAAGCTCCTCGCTCTCGATAATGCGCTGATGGATCTCCCTTCTGCGCCAGCGCACCTCACGGATCGCGCTGAACACAAAAAGCGCAAAGGCCACCGAGACGAGCAGAAAATCAACCCGCACGATCCGGCTCAGATGCGCGCCGGCCTGCGCGGCACGCTCCGGCAGTTTCATATGGAAAATCACAGATCGCTGCTCGGCGTTGTCTTCGCGAAAGACGGCTTGGGCATTCGAGATATGGAGACTGTCCCCCTCGGGTATCAC
>JBOHXO010000252.1:0-3022 GCA_050737475.1 Chthoniobacterales bacterium | reverse complement strand
CCACGGGGCAGTGGAGATTTGGGATGAGCGGCTACTGCAGCGATTACAAGAAGCTCTAAAAGCATGACGCGTTCACGGTCGGCGTTCACGGTTTGACCTCATTTTCGTGCAAACGCGTGAAAAGCGGCGAAAACGAAAATCACCTGCAGAGCTAGATTTCATCGGAAACCGCGCGGTTTTGAAAGCGCGTGCAAAACCACGAAATACGCGTGTTTGGATTTAGAAAACCGGTGCTCTGTCCATGGTTGCTCCGATATACGGCGCATCAAACCGGTGGACTCGATTTTCATATGGACGCCACTTTTATGGGCAACATTCGGGCAATGGCGGGTTGCAGCGACTGCCAATTCGGGAAGTCGATCACTCCCAAACCCTGTATTCATCAGTGTTTGAGGGTGGTCGGGCTGGCGGGATTCGAACCCACGACCTCTTGAACCCCATTCAAGCGCTCTACCAAGCTGAGCCACAGCCCGTTTCCGGTTGCCCGGCAGGACCGGGCAGGAGGGAAAGTAAACGGCAGACCTGCGGCGAGGTCAAGTGCCGGCGGGAATTTTGCCGCATGCTTGCGAAGGACCTTCGCACGCTTGCGAACGACCGAACGCGCCGGTAGTTTCGCGCCGGGATGAAAACGAAGGTCGCGATCGTAGGCGCCAACGGCTACTCGGGCGAGGAGCTGTGCGCCCTGCTGTGCCGGCATCCCGGCGTGGAGATCGTGGCCGTCAGCTCCCGCACCCATGCCGGCAAGCCGGTTGGCGAAGTGCTGCCGCGGCTCTCCGGCATCCCTGCGATTGCACATTTGAATTTTTGCGACTCGAAACTCGACGTGCTTCTCGCGAGTGGCGCTGAATTTTTCTTCCTCGCGCTGCCACACGGTCTGGCCTCGGAATTTGCGCTGCCGCTCGTCAAGGCCGGCAAGCGCGTGGTTGATCTCAGCGCGGATTTCCGGCTGCGCGATGCCTCGGTTTACGAGGAATTTTACGGCGAACCGCACCCCGCCGCGGAGGCACTGGGCGAGGCGGTCTATGGCATTCCCGAGTTGCATCGCGTGGCGATCAAAAAGGCGAAGCTCGTGGCGTCCGCCGGCTGTTACCCGACAAGCATCCTGCTTCCGCTTGTGCCATTGCTGCGGGCAAAATTGATCGAGGCCGACGGTATTGCGGTCTCGAGCGCGAGCGGCGTGAGCGGCGCGGGACGGAAGGCCGACGTGAGCCTGCTTTATTCCGAATGCAACGAAAGTCTGCGCGCCTACGGGCTGCCCAGGCACCGGCATCTTTCCGAGATCGAGCAGGAATTGAGCGCGGCCGCGGGCGGCGAAGTCGTGATCACCTTCGTGCCCCATCTCGCGCCAATGACGCGGGGAATTCACACGACGATTTTTGCAAAGTCCGTCGCCGATATCGGGACGATCGAGCAGGCCTTGCACGCGGCTTACGCGGACGAACCGTTCGTGCGGTTTTGTGCCGCGCCGCCGGATACGAAAAATGTGAACGGAACGAATTTCTGCGACATCGCCGTGCGCTACGACGCGCGCGCGAAGCGGCTCATCCTGCTCAGCGCAGAGGACAATCTCGTGAAAGGCGCGGCCGGACAGGCCGTGCAAAACTTCAACCTTATGGCCGGGTTTGACGAGACTACGGCTCTGTTTTGATGCCAGCCAAACTTCGCAAAATCGTCGGCGGTGTCTGCGCGCCGCATGGATTCGCAGCCGCGGCCATTTCCGCCGGAATCAAATATCCCGTGGGCACGCGCGACGACATGGGGCTCGTGGTTTCCGCCATGCCCTGCGTCGCCGCAGCGACGTTCACGACGAACAAGGTCAAGGCCGCGCCGGTCTTGCTCTCGATGCGGCACGTGAAATCGAAAACCTGCCGCGGAGTGATCCTGAACAGCGGCAACGCCAACGCGTGCACCGGCGAGCCCGGGCTGTCCGACGCCGTCGCGATGGCGGCGACCACGGCGGCCGTGCTCAGCACGAGACCCGAGGAAATTCTCGTGTGCTCGACCGGTCGCATCGGTGTTCCGCTACCGATCGAAAAAATGGCCGCAGTGATTCCCGCTCTCGCCGCGAGGCTCGACACGGAGTCCAGCACGGCGGTCGCGCGCGCAATCATGACGAGCGACACCGTGCAAAAGGAGGCGGCGCGGGAATTTGTTTCCGGCGGACGGAAATTCCGGGTGGGCGGCCTCGCGAAAGGCGCGGGCATGATTGATCCCAACATGGCGACGATGCTCTGCGTCATCACGACCGACGCCGCATTTTCAAAAGCCGAACTCGGAAAAATGCTCCGGACAGCCGTGGAGCGCACGTTCAACCGCATCACGATTGACGGCGATATGAGCACGAACGACACGGTCATCCTGCTTGCCAGCGGCACGCAGGGACAGCCCGCCGAGGCGGATTTTCAGGCGGCACTCGACGCCGTCGCGCTGGATCTTGCGACAAAAATCGTGCTCGACGGCGAAGGCGTGAGCCGGTTCGTGGAAGTCGAGGTGCGCGGCGCAAAATCGGTGAAGGACGCGCGGCTTGCCGCCGAGGCGGTGGCCAATTCCACGCTCACCAAATGCGCATGGGCGGGCGGCGATCCGAATTGGGGCCGCATTCTCGACGCGGTCGGCTACTCCGGCGCCGCGATGAATCCCGACACGGCGTCCATTGATTACGACAAGGTCGCAGCCGTTCGCAATGGCATGCCCGCGAAGACGCCCTTCGCAAAGTTGCAGGCGGTCGCGGCGAAAAAGGCGTTCAAGGTGACCGTGGATCTGCACCTCGGCGCGGCGGCTTACAATGTTTTCACGACGGATCTCACCGAGGAGTATGTGCGCCTGAATTTGGGCGAATAATTCAATGAGCAGGATGCTATCTCCAGCGGCGCGCACCGAGGCCCTCATCGAGGCGCTGCCTTACATTCAGAAATTCCGCGGACAGACGTTCGTCATCAAATACGGCGGCAGCGCGATGGAGGACGAGCAGCAGGTGGAGCGGCTGCTGCGCGACATCGTGTTTCTCGAGGCGGTGGGAATC
>JBOHXO010000251.1:0-2362 GCA_050737475.1 Chthoniobacterales bacterium | reverse complement strand
TTCCGGTGCCACGTAGAACGGAGTGCCCCAGATTTCGCCCGCTTCCTGCGCTTCTTCGGAAAGCACGCGCGCGAGGCCGAAGTCCACGATCTTCGCGAGCCGCGCGTTCGCGAAAAGAATGTTGCCGGGCTTGATGTCGCGGTGAATGAGTCCGTGCTCGAACGCGGCCTGCAGCCCCTCGGCGATCTGGATTCCGATGTCGAGCACCTGCGCCTCGGCCACGCGTGTCTGCAGCACCATGAGGCCGTCGAGCGAGCCTTTCTCGACCAGTTCCATCGCGAGATAAAATTGTCCGTGGTCCTCGCCGAACGAAAAAACCTTCACCACATTCGGATGATTCACCGCGGCGGTGAGGCGCGCCTCGGCCGCGAGTTTTGCCCAATCCTCCTGCGTCGAGCCCGCGCTGCGCTTGAGAATTTTCAACGCGACCTTGCGCTGGAGATTGTTGTCCACGGCCTTGAAGACGGACCCCATGCCGCCCTCTCCCAGCATCTCGAGCAGCGTGAAATTATTGAAATGAAGCCGCGCGCGCATCGTGGCGCCGCAGCCCGGGCACACAACCTCGGAATACGGCTCCTGCCCGGTGACATCAATCGGCTGACCGCACGAGGGGCAGGACTCGATGATCTGCTGAATCGCTTCCGACATTCGGAGCAGTGTAGCATTCGCCACCCGTCATCAGCAACCACATGCCATCCACCCGCGTTCATTCCGTTAATTCCGTCCAGGCCGGCGAGCGGCTGGACCGCTTCGTGGCAGCGCAGGAGCCGAAGCTTTCGCGGGCGCGGGTGCAGGCGCTGGTGAAGTCCGGCGACATCTTGCTCAATGAAAAGCCGGCGCGTTCGTCGGAAACACTGCGCGAGGGCGATTCCATTTCGGTTCTCGTTCCTGACGCGGTGCCCGTTACCGCAATGATCGCCGAGGAAATTCCGCTCGCGATTTTGCACGAGGACGCCGACCTGCTCGTGCTCGACAAGCCCGCGGGAATCGTGGTGCACCCCGGTGCGGGCAATGCCACCGGCACGATCGTTCACGCGCTGCTGCATCATTGCAAGGACCTCTCCGGCATCGGTGGCGTGGAGCGGCCGGGCATCGTCCATCGCCTCGACAAGGAAACCAGCGGCTGTCTCGTGATCGCGAAAAACGACGCGGCGCACCAATCGCTCTCGGCTCAATTCGCGGGCCGCACCGTCGAAAAAACATATCTCGCGATTGTGGAGGGCACGCCGCGACGCGCGACCGGAGTGATTGACGCGCCCATCGGCCGGCACCGCGTGCATCGTCAGAAAATGGCCATCGTTCCCGATGAAAAGGGCCGCGAGGCGGTGACGCAATACCGCGTGCTCGCGAGCGGCGACGGCCTGAGCCTCGTCGAATGCCTGCCGAAGACGGGCCGCACGCACCAGATTCGCGTGCACCTCAAGCACCTCGGCCATCCCCTCGCCGGCGATCCGGTTTACGGGCGGCGCGGAAAATTCGCGCGTCATTTGCTGCACGCGTGGAAGCTGTCCTTCGATCACCCCCGCAGCGGCGGGCGGCTTCATTTTGTCTCGCCGGTGCCGGCGGATTTTCCACTCGTTCCGAAGGACTCGCCACGCCACCATTACAAACAATGGACCGCCTGAAACCCGCCCTCGACGCCGCGCTGCCGATGCTGCGTGAAATGCAGGACGGTCTTGGCCGCAAGCCCTCCACCCCCGCGGCATCGCTCGAAAAATTACACGGACTGTCCGTGCGTCCGCAATCCACCGTAGCAGCGCCACCCAAGCCCAACCCCGTCGGTCCCCCCACCTCACCCTCCATCATTCCCGGCCGCGAATGGACGATGGATTCGCTGCGCGACGCGGCGCTGCGCTGCACGGAATGCGTGCATCTCGCGCGTGCGCGCAAGCAGGTCGTCTTCGGCGTCGGAAATCCGCATGCGGAATTGATGTTCGTCGGCGAGGCGCCGGGCGCGGACGAGGACCAGCAGGGCGAGCCGTTCGTCGGGAAGGCCGGGCAGCTGCTCACGAAAATCATCCAGACGATGGGTTTCGAACGTGACACGGTTTACATCGGCAACGTCCTCAAGTGCCGGCCGAACATGCCGCCCGGCGAGCCCGGCAACCGCAAGCCGAAGCCCGAGGAAATGCGCACCTGCTTTCCCTGGCTCGAAAAGCAAATCGAACTCATCCGCCCGAAGGCGCTCGTCGCACTCGGCGCCACAGCCATCGAGGGATTGCTCGGCGAGACACGTCCGATGAACCAGCTCCGCGGCCGCTGGCTCGACTACAAGGGCATCCCCGTGATGCCGACCTACCACCCGGCATTTTTGCTGCGCAACCAGTCGCTCTCCGAGAAGCGCAAAGTCTGGGAGGACATG
>JBOHXO010000250.1:0-2248 GCA_050737475.1 Chthoniobacterales bacterium | reverse complement strand
GGTCCTTCTTGTATTTGTGCAGGCTGATCGCGCGCACGAGATCCATCTGAATTTCGTAGCCGACGAGAATGCCGCGCAGCAAATCCGCGCCGCTGCGTCCGCATTGCTGAGCGACGGCGAGCAGCGGCGGAATGTTGTCGCCGGGATGGGAATAGTCCGCGGCAAGAAATGTGTCGTGCATGTCCAGTTCACGCACGGCAACGCCATTGGCCCACGCCGCCCACTCGCAATCGAAGCGCTGCGCCGCCGGCATGCCGAACAAGGTCGCGCCCGCCTGGCGCGGATGCGCGAGCGCCTGCGTGCGGGCGTTGGCGACCGGGGTGCGATTGATGGCCGCCAGCGCGACGGAGGCGTTGTCAATGATGCGATTGATCGCCATTTCGCCGGCCGCGGGATCAATCTCCGAACTTCCCGCCGCCACGCCCGCAATTTTCCACGCGAGCTGGTCGCCCTTGGAAAGCGCGGCGCTCGACGGCGAAACCTTGACGCGATGAAGAAGCATCAGAAGTGATGAGTGACGAGTGACCAGTGACGAGCTTCTGATCACTCGTCACTCATCACTCGCCACTGCTTTTATCCCCTCGAGAGCGCGTCGGATTGCGCGACGAATTCGTCGCCGCTCCACTCGCCGTCGGCCTTGACCATTTTCTTGGCCTCCGCCGCGGCCTTGCGCTCTTTTTGCATGCGCACCAGCTCGGTGTGCGTCGTGAAATACGGAAGGCTGGCGCCCTTGAAATCCTCGATCGTGTTGAACCCGTGCTTCTCCATGAACGCGAGCAACTGCTCACACATCGGCTTCACGCTTTCGTAGCCGAACTTCATCACGCCGGTGCAGACCTGCACGGTGTCCGAGCCGAGCAGGATGAACTGCGCGGCGTCCTCGCCGGTTTCAACGCCGCCGAGACCCGACAATGTGCGACCCGGAAACTCGCTCTTGATGAGCTGGGAAATTTCCATGCACATGCGCAACGCGATCGGCTTCACCGCCTTCGACGAATAGCCGCCGGGAGTCGTGTAGCCCTCCACGCTCGGCTCGGGGCGGAGCGTTTCGAGGTTCACGCCGATGACGCTGCGGATCGTGTTGATCGCGCTCACGCCCTGGCAGCCGGCCGCAAGCGCCGCGCGGGTCGGCTCCTCGATGTGCGTGATGTTCGGCGTCATCTTTGCCCAGACGGGCTTCGTCGCGGCTCCCATCACCCATTCGCAGACCTCGCCGAGCACTTCGGGATCCTGGCCCATCGCGCCTCCCATTTTCCGCTCGGGCATGCCGTGCGGGCAGGAAAAATTCAACTCGAAGGAATCCACGCCGGCCGCCTCGCAGCGCTGCACGAGTTCGCACCAGGCGTCCTTGTTGTATTCCTCCATGATCGACGCAATGAGGATGCCCTCGGGATGCGCGTCCTTGATCTTCTTGAACTCCTCGATCCAGATGTCGATCGAGCGGTCGCTGATGAGCTCTATGTTCTCCCAACCGATCACTTCCTTGCCATCCGCGGCCTTGAGTTTGCCGTAGCGGGGCGTGACGTTGATGACCTTCGACGCGTCGAGGCTGATCGTCTTCGCGATCACCGCGCCCCAACCTTCGCGGAAGGCCCGGTTGATCACGTTCATGTTCGTCCCGGGAGGTCCCGAGCCGATCACAAAGGGGTTGGGAAGCTTCAATCCGTCAACGGTGGTCGCTAATGTAGCCATACTTCTACTGGGGTTGCTTGTAGTGTGGGGTGACTTTGTAGCAATTTCGAGGCCAAAAGCGGCCTCTTGCGGTTCCGACAGCATGGGGCTCGCGCGCGACGCTTGCGTCCTGTGCTACGCTGCGGGCGATTCCCTCCGGAAAATGGCAATGAACTCCCGCCCGCTCAACATGACTCCCGCGATAAGCATCCGGCCCGTGCGCCTGATCCTGGGAACGATCGCGTTGCTCGGCATTCTTTCCGCCATCTACCATCTCGCGCTCGGGTTCGTCTCCATTCCAGCCAACTCGGTCGGCGTGAAAATGCGCTTCGGACGTTACGTGTCCACGGAGAGCCCCGGACTGAATTACGCGATTCCGTTCATGGACGAGATCGTGATCGTTCCCACCCAGCGCCTGCTGAAACTCGAATTCGGGTTCGCGACCACGAGCGCCACGAACCCCTACCAGGCGGACACGGAGACCGACGACACGGAGACGATGATCACCGGCGATTTGAACACCGCCCTCGTGCCGTGGGTCGTGCAATACCGGATCACGGATCCCAAGGCCTATCTC
>JBOHXO010000249.1:0-3178 GCA_050737475.1 Chthoniobacterales bacterium | reverse complement strand
GGGATCGAGACCCAATTGCGGGAATTTTTTCGCAAGCGGAGCCACGACGAGGAGGTCTGCCAGCGAAAACACCGCGACTGTCGCGAGGAGGATAATGAAGAGCAGCGGGAACGTCCGGCGTTTCTTGAAAAAGAGAACGATGAGCAGGATCGAGAAAATCAACACCGTGATGTAAACGAACAGCTCGCCGAAAATCACGGGCACCCAGAGCGGGTCGTAATAAGCCTGGCCCGGAACGGCCATGGCATTCCAGACATTGATGTCGAAGTAGGGCAGGAACCACTTCAAGTCGAAGAGGAGGTAAATGGGACGAATGATCGTGCCGATGCCGACGAGGATGAGCCAGCCCGAGAGGCCGATGTATTCCATGTGAATCCGGCGCATGCGCCAGTCGGGCCTCCAGTGGAAATAGAACACAGCGCCTGCGGCGGCGATCACCACATAAAAAATTACCGCAAAGAGCAGCGCCCAGTTCATGACCAGCGCCGGCTTTGCAATCGTGCCGCCCTCGACCAGCAGCTTCGACACCATCAGCGGATAGCCGAGATTTTCGCGCGCCCTGCGGAGATTCTCTAGATACTCGGGCAGCCTCTCCTGCGCCACGGAATCGGCGAGGGATTCGTATTCATAGGTCACTTTGAGCAGGCGGCCCTCGAGCCGGCTCGACGACGAATACCGGAACGCGGCGTCCTCCACGTTCAAGTCTTCATTCGGAAAATTTCCGGGCTCAGGTAGCTCGATCGTGAAGCGTTCGCGGATTTTTTTCGGATATTGCAGGCCGAGCGGCGAAGTGCGGATGCGCGTGCCGGGCGGATCGAGCAGATCCTTGATGAAATACGGAAAGACCTCGGCGTAGAGATGCTCCGGATCCTGCGGCCGCGTCTGCCAGAACTTCGGGATGGTGTAGGCTTCGTCGGTGGTCAGGACGTTGTCCGTCTCGCTGTCGTCGAACGTCGGCGCCGCCTTGCTCTGCACGCCTGGAAACTGGCGCGCGACATAATTCAGGTAATTCCTGGTGATCTGGGCGGTGTCGTTCGCGGCAAGCAGCGCGCGCTGCCAGTCGGCCTCGCGACCGCCATAGGCCGTGATGACGCGCATCATCACGGGAGACTTGTAGCTCGGCATGTGAAACGTCGTCTCGTTTTCGAGATACGATTCCTTCGTGCCCGACCGCGTGACGTCGGACAATCCCGTCTCGCCTTTTCGAATGATGAGCGCCTTCCCGTAAGCCGGCATGTAGCGGCTGTCGAGGTTGCCGCCCTGGTGATCGCACGTCGGGTCGAGCCAGTAGGTGCGGGTGCCGAGTTCCACCACCACGATCACATGGTCGAAATCCGCGGGCGTCGGCAGCCAGGAGGCGATCTCCTGCCGCTGTGTCGAGGCCACGAGGGCGGGATCCGCCGTAAATCCGAGGGCACGCAGCATGGCGGAGAGCAGGCGCGCCTTGTCCTTGCAATCGCCGTATCCCCGCGCGACGACTTCGTCCATGGGATAGGGCTTGTGCGAATGCACACCCTCCGCGGCGCTGAGATAGCGCAGGTGGTCCTGCACGTATTCCAGCGCGCCGACGATGCGGTCTTTCGGCATTTCCAACTCGCGCAGGTGATCCACTTCGCCGTGGATCACCGGCGGCAGCGGCGTGTCGAGCGAGTAAAACTGCAGCGCCCATTCCACCACCTCGGCCCAATCGCGATAGCCGCTCAACTGAATCCAGCTGCCCGCCGAATACCAGATCGGCGTGTCGCCATCGTAGGAAATCGCCGGCACATTTTCCTCGGACCACTTGTGCTCCACGAAATCGCCTGCCTCGGTCCTGGAATAATGCGGCGTGTTGCCGATGACTTGAATGCCGAGATAGCGATCCTTCGGCCAGAGCAGCCTGTATTGAAAACGCACGACGGGCACGGGCCACGACGTGTTGATGAATTCGCTGAAGACGCCGTTGAATACAGGGTTCGCGCCGCGGATGCTGTAGGCGTATTCGAGGACGTCGCCCACGCGCACATCGTCCACATCCACGCTGGCGGTCATGTAGCCGTTGTAAACATGGTTGTACATTTCCTCCTCGCGCTCGAGCAGGCGAATGTGCGCGCCCGGCAGGCGGTCAATCACCTCGCCGTCGCGATGAATCACGAGTTTGTGCAGCGAGAGTTTCTGGTAGTCGGGCGCGAAATCTATGGCGATGCGGGCGTTTTCCTGCACACCGCCCGGCGTGGTAAACTTGCGCGCCCAATGGCCGTAGGTCGTCTCCTGCGCTGCGTTGCGCTGTTGTTCGGAGAGTAGATAAATCACGCCTCCCACCGCACGCGTCTCCGCCGCCTTGTCCGCGTCGGGCACGGGCACGTTCTCGACCCACGCGGGCGCGGGCACTCGCTCGACCTCCGGGGCGGAACGCGCCACACATGGCATGAACACCGCAGCGATGAAAAACAGCGCCCTCATCCGCGCAAGAGCGGTTCGTCCGGGGAAGGCGCGGTGCATGTTCCGCGCAGACTGCCAAGCCGCGGACTGCCCGCAAGCTGATTGTGCGGTCCGTGCGGAAGAATTTCCCTCCGTGCGGTGTATTCATTCGAAAGGCGATTGACTCGCCGGGCTGCGCCGCTTCTTCATCGGGGCGCAGATGGCCGCCACCGATTTTTGCATCGCAGGATTTCCGAAGTGCGGCACCACCGCGGTGGCGCAATTTTTTCAGCAAAGTCCGCTGTTTCATGTCGCGGAGATGAGTGACAGGGGGCATTTCGAGGCGCCATTTTTCAAAGGTGACGGACCGATTCCGGAAATTCCCGGCGTGCCCGGGCGCATCAACGGCCACAAATGCTCGTCCTGCGCATGGTCCATAAAAGTCCTGCATCGAATTCACTGCGCGAATCGCGCCTGTCTGTTTCTCTTCTGCGTGCGCGATGCCCGGAGTGCGCTTGTTTCCTGGCGCGCCATGCACCGCGCCATGGCGTTGAACGAAAAAACAACGTGGCACTTCGTTCATCGCACGGCGGAGACGCGCGAATTTTTTTCCACGTGCTCGCTCGCGGAATATTTTCGCGAATACGCTGCGGACCGGCTCCGCCATGCCGAATCGCTCGAACGATTCCACTCAGCCCTGCCGCATGCGCGGTTCGCGATTATTTCCCAACGCAAACTTGCAACGGATGCCGCCGGCGTCATGCGGGCCCTCCACCAT
>JBOHXO010000248.1:0-3129 GCA_050737475.1 Chthoniobacterales bacterium | reverse complement strand
GTTCAGCCATTTTCGGAACGCGAGCATGAGCTTCGTATCCGATGTGTTCACGCTTCAATACTGGAGGAAATCCAAATGGCCCCAGTTCGAGAAGGTTGCGAAAAATCTTTACCGTGAGCGAGGATTTTATCCACTCAAGGAGAAGTTCGCACGCCCGCCCGTGGCCGGCCCGCCGCAGCCCGCGCCGAACCCCGATTTTCTCGCGGATCCCTTCCTCGTGGAGTTTTGCGAGCTGACGGCGCGCGCCGGCATTCGCGTGATGATCATCCAGTTTCCCACGATCGAGGGCCTCTACCGTGATTCGGAAGAGCCCTCGCCCAATCTGCGCAAGCTCTGCGCGCGCTACCCAAATGTTTGCTACTCCCCGAACGGCTGGCGCGTGAGGGCCTACGACATCGCATTCTTTCACGACGACTCGCACGTACTCCGAAAAGGCGCGCTGAAGTTTTCCGCGGAGCTGGCTGCGGAGTTCCGCGAGATCCTCGACCTCCCGGAGAATTCCCAAGGCGGAAAAAAGGCCCGGAAGACGAATTGATGAAGCGATGCTGTCGTCCCCGCCGCAGGATCGGATGGCATTGAGTGGAGGAGTTGTCTCTGCTTGGTTCGGAAAATGTTGAAACGTCCCAAATGGCCCTGGATCACGCTGCTCGTTTTGGAGGCCGCCCAATTGCTCTCGCTCGTGCCGTGGGTCGTGATCGCGGGATTTTCGTTCATGGCGTTCGACGCTCCGGGTTCCGTCGAAAAATCCGAGCCGTGGACCCTCGTAAAAATCATCTGGTCCTATCCGCTGTGGCTCCTCGCCGCGGGCATTCTCTCGTGGACGCTCTTTGCCTTCCGGCGTTACGTCACGGCCGTTGTGATTTCCACGATCTTCACGATCCCGATGACCGCGTTGATGGTCATCCTGCTGATCGTGTCGAGGCACTGAAAACCGGGTTGAGTCGGCGTTTAAAAACTAACCCTGGTCAATAATTCCGTCGTTTCAGCCTAGGCGGGCCGCTTCATCTCGAAGCGTTCGTGCGTGCGGCAATACCAGTCGGGGCTCGCCATGCGCCCGATCGGGAAAAACTTTTCCGTGCGGATGCGCTTTTTTTCCGGGTCGAACAATTCGTCGCGCACGTGCACGCGCTTGATCAGGCCGATGATGAGCCGGTTGCCGCCGATCTGCAGCGTCCCCCACTCCACGCACTCCAGACTCGCCGGCGACTCCGCGATGCGCGGCGGCTTCACCAGCGACGACGGCCGCGTGGTGAGCCCTGCGGCGAGCAATTCGTCCTCGCCATAGGGCAGGCTGGCGGCGGTGATGTTCATTGCCTCGGCTGTCGCGTCATCCACGAGATTCACCACGAACTCATGCCCCGCGCGCACGTTGCGGGCGGTGTCCTTCGGCGTGCCGTCGGGCCGGTCGCCCGGGCAGAAGCCGAGGATGGGCGGATTCGCGCCGAGCAGATTGAAAAAACTGAACGGCGCCGCATTCATTGCGCCATCGGGGCTGATCGTCGTCACCCACGCGATGGGGCGCGGCGTGACCAGCGAGGCGAGGATGGGATACGCGCGGTCCGCGTGTTCGTTTTCGAGATCGAGTTCCATGGCCGAATTCATCCGCGGATCCGGCGGATTTTCACAGATTATTTGGAAGGTATTTTCCTCTGCGAAAATCCGCGCAATCTGCGGATCGCTTTTTCTGCGCCGCGAAGTTGGCATTGCACTTTGTTCCGCAACGGAGGAAAGAACATTCATGCGACGCCTCCTCTCCCTTCTCGCGATTGCCCCGCTGCTGCTCGCCGGGTGCAGCTCACTCGAGCTTCCGGGCTCGGCCACGTATTTCGCGAACTCGCCCAACGGCGAGCCGTTTTTCAAGGTCACCTCGGGTATGGGCACCCCGAAAATGGCCGTGAGCGGAGGTGGCGGAGTCTGGACGCCTGCCGAGAAAATGGAGCCGCTCAAATTGACCGAGCCGCCCGTTACGCTGACACCAGGGCTTTCCGATATCCTGCAGTCCGCCTACCGGATTGATTCCTATCTCTTCTTCACGTTCAAGCCGGGCGCCAGGGTCAGCGGGAAGTTCCTGCCCTCGCGCTATTTCCTCCAGCCCGGCGGATTTGCCTACCCGGTGCCGGCGCCCAAGGCTGCCGGCCACTAGAGGCAGTCACGAATATCCGAGCCTATCCTGTCGTGGGTAGGGCATCCCGCGCCGCGGGTTCCCCTACCTTTCACGCGGATCGAGGCCATTTGCGGCAAGGCCCGCCAGTGCCGGAAGAAACACGAACCGCATCCGCGGACTATACCCGCCTGCGGCGGCGCAGCGCCACGGCTGCGATGAGCATTGCGGCGGTCGCGGCTCCGATGGCCGACGGCTCCGGGATCGGCGATTGCGCCGCCAGCAGCGAGATTTCATCCACGCCCACTTCCGAGCCCACCGGCAGGATGCCGGAGAATCCCACCACGACATGATCGCGGAAATCCGGAAGCGCAAAGGTCGTGACTCCGTTGCCGCCGTAAGTCGTGCCGAGGACGCCGTAGAGCGACTCGTTGCCTGCAATCGGGAGAATCTGCCCCGCGCATTGATACCAGCCCGATGGCGCAAAGTTGAAACCGACGGTAATGATCTCGCCGAGATAGGTCGTGGTGTTTCCGAGATCGCCCGAAGTCCCGGCTACGGGATCGGCGCCATCCGCGCAGATCAGATAATTCAGCGTGAGTGAGGGCTGCTTGTTGCTGAAGGGCTCAGCGGGGCCGTAGGGCGGAGGAAGGTTGGCCACGAGCAGAGCCGTGGATTCCTCGCCCTGGGTTTCGCCAAGGACGCTGACTCCGCCCTGGCCCATCCCCGCGCGTCCCCGCAGATCGGGAAGCGCGTAGTTTGTCGAGCCGTTGCCGCCATAGGTCGTGCCGTAGAGCGAAAAAAGGGCCGTGTTGGCGGCGATGGGGATCAGCGTGCCATTGGCCGGCATAAAATTGATTCCTGATACCGTCGGTGCCGCTCCGCTGGCGCTTAAAAAAATCTGCCCTACAAATGGACTGGCGACGCTGCCAAACGAGTAGTCGTCCGCCAGGCCCCCGGGACCGTCACGATTTGGAAAATAGCCCTGCGTCGCGATGAAATTCGACATCGCCAGCGAGGGCTGCATG
>JBOHXO010000247.1:0-3709 GCA_050737475.1 Chthoniobacterales bacterium | reverse complement strand
GTCGTGCCGGCGACTCCCGCGGCGACGTTGCCGGTCCAGCCGGAGGGCACCTTGCCGGTGGCGAGGATTTTCTTCACCGCGTTTTTGACCGACGTGATCTTGCGCGGATTGATGCTGCCCGGGCTGGCGTTGAGCGTGGCGGCATCGGCCGGAACAATGAGAAAGGCCGCCGCGAGAAGCGCCAGCAGAGCGGGGGAACGCCGAAGGATCATGCGATGGCACCCGTAAGCCGGTTTCGGTGCGGCGTCAATGTGTGACTGTTGCCTTCCGTGATCCGAGGTGCGGTGTTTGCAATCCGGTTCCGCTTGCGCGCCGACGGCGGCACGGCGAGGTTGCGGGCTTGGGCAAATGTCGGAGTGGCCTCGACTTGCGAACCGGATTAGAAAGGAAGCATGGCACAATTTCCAGACGAGCAATCGGGCGACGGTGAGTTTCAGCGGCAGGAGGATGCGTTTCGTGAATGGGTCACCGCGGACGGATCGTCCGGCTTTGCGGCGGAGCGCGGGCGCTATCATCTCTACGTCTCGCTCGCGTGCCCGTGGGCGCATCGCACGCTCATCGTGCGGCATCTGCTGGGGCTGGAGGACGCGATCGGCGTGACGGTCGTGGATCCCGTGCGTGACGAGCGCGGGTGGGCTTTTCGCGAGGGGCCGGGGCATTCCGCGGACCCGATCAACGGCTTCCATTTTCTCGCCGAGGCGTATCATGCGACCGATCCGGATTTTGACGGTCGCGTCACGGTGCCGGTGCTGTGGGACAAACAATCGCGGCGCATCGTGAACAATTCCGAGGACGACATCTGCCGCATGTTTCACGATGCCTTCGGCCCGCGCGGCCAGGCGGGAACGGCAATAGATTTGTTTCCGCCTGCAATCGCGGAGGATCAGGCGGCGTTGAGCGCATTTGTTTACGAGAACATCAACAACGGCGTGTATCGTGCCGGTTTCGCGTCGAGCCAGCAGGCTTACGAACGCGCGGCGGCGGCGCTCTTCGCGGCGCTGGACGAACTCGAGACGCGGCTCGGCACGCGGCGGTTCCTATTCGGCTCGCATCCCGTGGAGACCGACTGGCGCTTGTTCTGCACGCTCATCCGTTTCGACGCGGTGTATCACGGCCACTTCAAGTGCAACGTGCGCCGCATCGTGGATTACCCGCAGCTCGGCGGCTATCTGCGCGACCTCTACCAATGGCCCGGCATCGCGCCGCTCGTGAATTTCGACCACATCAAGCGCCACTACTATTTCACGCACGACGACATCAATCCGACGCGCATCGTGCCGATCGGCCCCGACCTCACGTGGCTCAACGAAGAGCCGAACCGTCCGGAGATCGAGCGGGAATCGGGCGAAGAGAGCGACTGAATCGCCGGACTCCAAGTGCGCAGAAACCGCCGAGCGAGAGCAGGGACAACATGCCGGGCTCGGGAATCACGCTCCACGTCGTGTAGATGAAATCGGCGGTGTCGTAGGTATTATTGACGATTTTGGTGATGGGAACGTTGGCGAAGGGCGCGTTCGGATTTCCGCCGTTCAAATCAACAATCACATTCGTGCCGCTTCCGCCGGCGAAGTTGGTGAAGCCCGCGAAGGCCTGCAGCACGTCAAGCCCGGCAATAACGGAGCCGAAGACGGTGAAGCCGCCGTTGAGCGTGTCGAGGTTGTCCAGGCCTGAGCCGTCATTGTCCTTGAGATTGATGAACCACGAACTCGTCGCGGTGTCGTTGCCCGTGCCGCTGAGCGCCATGGCAATTGTGCCTTTCACGTTGCTGTATGCGGGAAACGGACCTTCCTCGCTGGCGATCGGAGCGAACGTGGGGATCGCAACGGCTGAGGTTGCATCGGTGTAGGTAAATCCGCCGCCCTGCAGCACGAAGCCCTGCGGCAGCCGGTGCGCAAAGCTGTTTTCATAGCGGCCGCTCGTGATGTAGCTCAAAAAATTCGCGACCGTCACTGGCTTCGCATCGTCGTAGAGTTGGAAGGTCATGCTGCCGATCGGCGTGTCGAGCTTCACGATTGTGCCAAGTGCCTCGCGCGAAAAAAACGCGGCGGCGCAGCAGAGCAGGATGACGAAACGCATGGCGGCGAAAGGTGGCACAACTCTCGCAGGAATTCCAGTTTTCGGCGTCCTGCTTGCGTGCCAGGAAAATGCGGCACAAAGTCGCGCTCATGAAGCCCCGCAGTCCGCTCGACAAGGCCGGAGGCATGGCGTGGTTTCCACGCATGCTCGACAAAATCCGCATTCACGCACGCGGCGAACTCGATGCCACCTACCACTCGAGCCTCGGTGCGGGCGTGGACGGCATGTGCCTCGACTACCTGCGCATCGGCTACGCGGAGTTGACGGCGCGCGTGCTCGAGGGCGGCGACGACGAAGAACTCCTCGCGTGGTGCTTCGGGCACGGCCGCGAACTCAACCGCGGCGACATTTTCATCTGGAACAATTTCGTCGCGAAATTCGGGTGGAACGACATCGCCGCGAAACGCCTCGCCGCGCAAAAAACGGAACTCGGCCTCGCGCACCGCGACGACATCCAGACCATGCCGCAACTCTTCGACGTGGAGGAGGGGCGCAAGCCGTAGCCGGGGTCATGAACTTCCTGGAGGTATTTTCACCATGGAGAACATGGAGATCACGTAGCGAAAGCGACGGGAAGGCGTAGCCAACATGGAGATGGGAAAATCCCCTTCATGCCTCTTCATGAAGCAGGAATAATGGTACTTCCGCCCTTCATGTTCCTCAAGGCTCTCCATGGTTTCCCTTCTCTCTCCATCCTGAAAAAGCTCAGGACAGCTTCCAGCCGCGATCACTTCCCGGGTTCGTCCTTCCGCTCCGACCGATCGGGATGGCCCCACCAGCTGTTCCAGCGGCGGCCTTCGTATTTCTCGACGAGCTTTTTCTCGACGTCCTCCATCGTGCCGTCGGCGGGCACCCAGCTCGTGATGTCGGGGAAATCGAGTTTGCAGTTGTCGCATTTCTTGCCGGGATAAAATCGGATCGGGCACCAGAAACTCTCGAGGTTGCGCAGCATTTCGCCGCCGAGCGCGTAGATGCCGGTCATCCAGTCGCAGTAGAGGCACCACACGAGATCGTGACCGACGAGGCCGCTGAATTTCTGCCGCGAGACACCGACCCACTCCGAATGGTTGTAGGGCGGCAGACGCACCGTGTTCACGAGCACGGGATACGTCGTGAGTTGCGAGAATCGGATCAGCAAAAACGCCGGCAGCGCAGGCAGCGTGGCGAGCAGGGCGATATTGTTCGCCACCGGACTCGTGAGACGGTTGAGCGTGCGCGCGATTGCCGGCCCGCGATCGGGATTTTGTTTTTCGTGCCAGAAACAAAACGCCTCCATCGCGCCGAGCTGTCCGAGCACGCAGCCGAGCACGCCCGTCCAGCCGCACAGGCCGAAGCTGAGCAGCCACGGCACCCACGTGAGCAGGCTCATCACGACGTCGAGGCCGGGCGCCACGATCAGGCGTTCGTTGCGGCGGCCGAAAAAGAAAAGCGCGGCGATGAGAACCGCCTCGAGGAAAAAGAAAATCGCGAATGAAGTGAGCAGGCGCATGGCGTCGGAGTCTCGCAGGCGCGGGGAGTATTGAAAAGCACCGCTAGACGCTGCCGTCGTTCAGGTGCAGGAAAAATGGCGTGAACATCATCGCGATGAAGACCAGGACGAGCGCCACGGCCAGCGCCTTCATCAGCACACACA
>JBOHXO010000246.1:0-3363 GCA_050737475.1 Chthoniobacterales bacterium | reverse complement strand
AGATTTTTCTGCTCAAGAATCCGCTGCTCGTGCGTGGCCTCTCGTTTCCGCAGCGCCTTTGCTATTTCAGCAGTTCGTTTTTCTGGTTCTTCCCGTTTGCGCGGCTCGCCTTCTCGCTCGCGCCGCTCGCGTTCCTTTTCTTCTCGCTCAAAATCTACGACTCGAACTTCATCGATTTCATCGCGTTCGCCATGCCGCACCTCGTCTCCGCGTTCATGGTGCAGGCGTATCTTTTCGGCTCGGTGCGCTGGTCGTTCGTCTCGGAGCTCTATGAGCTCATGCAGTCGGTCTACACGTTCCCCGCGATCGTGAAGGTCTTCCTCAATCCCCGCGCGCCGTCGTTCAACGTCACGGCCAAGGGCGAGATCCTCAACCGCGATTTCATCAGCCCGCTCGCGAAGCCGTTCTACGTGCTGCTCGTGCTGAATTTGCTCGCGTTGTTCGCCGGCATCTATCGCTACGTCTCGCCCGGCACGCACGAATTCGCCACGGGCATCACGATGTTCTGGGCGTCGTTCAACGTCTTCATTCTGCTCGCGTGCCTCGGCGCGTTGCTCGAGCGGCGGCAATTGCGCACCTACTCGCGCATGGCCACGAAAATCCCCGGCCATCTCCTCATCGGCGAACGCAAGATTCCCGTGGACATCAACGATCTCTCGGTCGGCGGCGCGGCGCTCGCCGTTGACGCGGCCTTCGAGTCGCAACTGCGGCCCGACCACATCGTGCAGCTTTTTCCAGACAAGGATTTCGGCATCGAGCCCGGCATCTTCAACGTCGAGATTCGCAACCTGCGCTACCGCGACCGCACGCTCATGATCGGCGTGGTTTTCAAGCACCAGAGCCTCGATGAAATGAAGCGCAAGATCGCCTTCGTCAACGGCAGCAGCCAGCGCTGGCTCGACTTCCAGCTCCAGCGCGAGAAGTCCATCGGCGTGTGGGGCAGCTTTGTTTATCTGCTGACCGCCGGTGTGCGGTTTTCCATCGAGCATCTCGGCCTCGGACTGCTCGGCACCATTCGCCGCGATCGTGAAAACCGCAGCTTCGGCCCCGCGCCGGTCAAACCGTGAGAAAAATAATTATGATGCAACGAGGTAAATCGCAAAACTGGGCCCGCCGTGGCCATTGGGGAGCCGCACTGGCACTGGGCATCGCGCTTTCCCTCTCGAACGCAACCGCCCAGCCCGCGCCCGCAGCCCCGATGTCGCCCATGACTCCGGTGACGCCGATGTCGCCGATGTCGCCGATGGCGACGCCCGCCACCGCCACCGCCGTGCCCTATGCGCCGTCCGTGATTCCCGTGACGGGCCTCGGCGCGGATCGCAAGCCCGCACCGGCCGGCGCGTCCACCATTCGCCTGCCGCTGCGCCAGCTCATCGGCGCGAAGGAACCGGTGTATTTGATGACCGCGCAGAGCACCTACACGATGTTCGTGCCCGTCTCCCCGCGTTACAAAATCCAGAGCTGCAAGCTTCACCTCAAATTCACGAACTCCATCGCGCTGCTCAGCGAGCGTTCGGTGATGCGCGTCGTGCTCGACGACAAAACCATCGCGCAATACTACCTCACCCGCAACGCGCCCGACCACACCGTGGACCTCGAGGTGCCCGTGAAGGACCTCCAGCCCGGCTCGCGCCAGCTCCAGTTCATCGTCGCGCAGCATTACACCCTCGAGTGCGAGGACCCGAAGGCGCCGGAATTGTGGACGCAGATTTTTCCCGACGAGAGCTACTTCGAGGCTGTCGTCAGTTGGAACGACGTCTACCCGAAGCTCTCGCTCCTGCGCGACCTCATTGACCAGAAATTGTGGAATCCCTACGAGTTTCACATCTGCTTCCCCGGCGCTGCCGGCGGGCTCTCGACCGACGCGCTTTCCTGGGGCTCGATCATCACGCAGGGCGTCGGCCTGAACCTCAGCTACCGGCCCACCGCGGTCACCACGGGTGCGAAGTTGCGCGCCGGCGTGGACAACATCATCGTCGGCCAGGTCAACGAACTCACGCAATACCTCACCGCGACCGAGATCGGCGCGATTGACGGCAGCTTCATCGCGATCAAGCCGCTGCCGAACGATCCCACGCATTTCCTGCTCGTCATCACCGGCACGAATTCGGAGCAGGTCGGCCAGGCCGCCTACGCGTTTTCGCTCATCACGTTCCCGCTGCCCGATTCGAAATACGCGAAGGTCGGCGGCATCACCCTGCCTCAAAAGGATTTCTGGATCCGCCATGCGCCCGTCGCGGACCCCGGCATCTACAGCTTCCGCCAGCTCGGCATGGACAAGAACAAGAGCATCCAGGGCTGGAATACCGGCGCCGCGCCGCTCGAGATTTACATGCCCGGCGATCTCTCGCAGGACGACAACAGCAACATCGAGCTCCGCCTGCACTTCGCCTACGGCGCCGCCTTCCGCGACGACTCGGTGCTCAATCTTTTCGTCAACGGCGAGTTCCAGACCGCCATCCGCCTCGACGACCAGCGCGGCGCGATGCACTACGGCCACAAGCTCTATCTGCCCGTGAAGGCCTTCCAGCCGGGCCGCAACGTCGTCGCCATCTCGCCGAACATGGTGCCGCTGCGCACCGACCATTGCATGATGATCCAGCACGAAAACCTCTGGTTCACGCTCTACCGCGATTCCGATTTCGTGGTGCCGAATCTCGACAAACGCGCCCGCCTGCCCAGCTTCACACTCTTCTCGGAAACCGCGTTCCCCTACAGCTCCTCGCCCGACGGCGAGGAACTCGAGGTCGTGATGGCCGGCAAGGACGAGACCTCCATCTGCGCCGGCTGGATGCTGCTCGCGAAGATGGCCCAGATCAGCGGCTCGGTGCTTTACCGCGCCACGATTGATTACACGCCGTCCCGCGACAAGAAGAGGGACACGATCATCGTCGGCCCGATCGGCACGATTCCCGACGACGTGTTCGCCACCTCGCCCGTGAATCCCGCGCAGCTCGGAAAGCTCCGCTACCTCGTCGAAGTCTCGCCCAGCCCCGAGGCCACCGCCATCGGCCCCATCGCCGAGATGCTCGAAAAACTTCGCGGCACTCCCGGCGAGCGTTCCGAGCGCGAGCAGCCCTCGACTGTTGAGATGGGATTGAACACGGACTTGATGGACGACACGATGGCCATCTCCTACGAGTCGCCCTACGCGGTCGCGCGGCAGGCCACCGTCTTCACGGCGCGCGATCCCGCCACCCTCTACAACGGCATCTACAATCTGCAGGACCGCCAGTATTGGGACAATCTCGACGGCAACCTCGCCGTCTGGGGCACTACGCCGCGCACGCTCGAGACCGCCCGGCTCGGCCCCGAGTTCATCTACAAGATCACGAACCCGATCAAACGTGCGCAGAATAATGT
>JBOHXO010000245.1:0-2769 GCA_050737475.1 Chthoniobacterales bacterium | reverse complement strand
ATCACTCCGACCTGATCTTCGTCGAAACCCAGCCGCCCTGCGCTGTGACGGAGTTTTTCGCACAGCGATGTGTTCGAGCTAAGCGAGTTCAAGATGTATACGAGGCTCTTCTCGAGCGCGAACATGTTGAGGAGGTATTTATTCTCCATGGACTTCGCGAGCCGCTTCTCGATGGAGTCGGATAGCATGTTGATCGCCTTGAGATGGCCGTCGAAATGCGTGATCGCCTGGTAGAGCAACCGCAGGATCACGTCCTGCAGCGTGTTCATCGGAAATGATGCGCGGCCCTCGAACAACGGCGCGTCGTCGGGCATCACGACCACGAGTTGATCCGCATACAAAAACGCGCCGGTCGAGGTGACCTTCAAAAGAAAATTGTCGTCGGCGCAGTAGCTCTTCGGGCGCTTGAAAATGACGGCGGTGTGATCGGGCTCGTATTCGAGTCGTGAGATTTCGTCCGGGTCCAGCGAGGACTGGAGGTTGTGGCTGTCAATGTTGTAGCGGGCCTCGAGTTCGGCAGCCTCGGCGGGGCCGGGATTGTTGTAGGCGATGATCCGCGCCTCGTGCTCCTCGCAGGGCTGCGGGCGGCCGTCCACCAATCGGTAAAATGTCTTTGACGTGGGCGCATCGCTGGCGGCCGCCCCGTAAGGGTGGCTGGCGACTGGCCGGTCAATGGTGGTGACATTCATTAGGCGCGCCTTTGCTTCCCCATACGCCTAGTTCCAGAGCCTGTCCAGCCCGCGGCGCACCGAATAGAACAATTCGTCAATCTCCGCGCGGGTGATAATGAGCGGCGGCGCAAGCGCAATGAGATCGCGAATGCCGCGCACGATGGAACCTTCCTCGCGAATGATGTCCGACGCCTTGATGCCAAGCGCCATGCCGGGCTTGAGAGCATCACGCCCGCCCGCGGGCACGAGTTCCGCCGCGCCGATGAGATTGTCGCCGCGCACTTCGCCCACCGCGGGATGCGCGGCGAGTTCGAGAAGCTTTTGCTGGAAATACGGCCCGACGTCGTCGCGCACGCGCTCGACAAGACCCCGCTCCTCGATCACATGGAGATTGGCCAGCGCCGCCGCGGTGCAGACCGGGTGGCCGGTGTAGGTAAAGCCGTGCGCGAAATATCCCGCCGGCAAAATCACCTCCGCGATCTCGTCGCTCACCATTGTTCCGCCGAGCGGGAGATAGCCGCTCGTGAGGCCCTTCGCGATGTTGAGCAGATCGGGATCGAGTTCCTCGCGCTCGCTCGCAAACCACACGCCGAGCCGCCCGAATGCGGTGATCACCTCGTCGGCGACGAACAAAATCTCCCGCTCGCGACACAATTCGCGCAGCGCCTTGAGATAGCCCGGCGGCGGCACGATCACTCCGCCCGCGCCCTGGATCGGCTCGACGAACATCGCCGCAATCGTGTCCGCGCCCTCGCGGTCAATCACCTCCGCGGTCTTCGCCACGACCTCCGCGCCATACGCCTCCGTCGGCACCGCGTTGTCGTGCCACGAATACGGCGCGGGAATTTTCACGAAATCCTCGAGCGGCAGATCGAAGGGATCGGTGCAATTCGGCAGGCCGGTGAGGCTCGTCGCCGCGAGCGTCACGCCATGATACGCAAAATTCCGCGACAGCACTTTTCGCTTTTGCGATTTGCCGCGCAGCTTCCAATAGGCGCGGATGATCTTGAGCGCGGTCTCGTTCGACTCCGATCCCGAGTTGGAATAGACGACCTTGTTCAACCGCGCAGGCGCCCGCTTCGCCAGCCACTCCGCGAGCATCACCGGCGGCTCGGTGGTCGAGTTGAAAAACGAGGGATAATAGGGCAGTTCCTCCATCTGCCGGCGCACGGCCTCGACGATTTCGCCGCAATTGTAGCCCACATTCACGCACCACAACCCCGCCAGTCCGTCCAGCAATCGGCGCCCTTCGCCGTCCACCAGCCAGCAGCCGTCACCAGATTTGATCCATCGGGTGCCCTCCCGATTCATGTCGGCGTGGTTCGTGAACGGATGAATATGATATGAGCGGTCTTTTTGGCGCAGTTCCTGCAGTGTCGGGTGGCTCATGCCTGAACCTAACATCCGCGCGGACCAATTGCCAGTCGCCCGCGCAGGCCTGCCGTCTCTGATTGGCGCGGCCTGCCTACGTTGGAACCTCCTGATTGCAGGAGGGTTGGATACTCTGAAGCTACCCAAAGGCGGCATCCAAAGCCCCGGTTTTGCGCTTGACCGCGAGGTCACTTTTGGATTCCTTCGCCGCGTCTTGAATATGGGGAATTCTTAACCGATTCGATGGAAGCGGTTTTCAACAATCTTGTCTGGAGCGTTTGCTACCTGCTGGTGTTACTCGGCCTTTCGGCCTATGGCATCCACCGCTGGTCCATCATCCATTTGTTTTTAAAGCACATCCGCCAGCCCTCGGAGCCGAAGGGCAGCTTCGCGGAATTGCCGACCGTCACCGTGCAGCTGCCGCTGTATAACGAATACTACGTCGTCAAGCGCCTGCTCAAAGCCGTCTCGCTGCTCGACTACCCCCGCGAAAAACTCCAGGTCCAGGTCCTCGACGACTCGACCGACGAGACCCGCGAAGTCGCGGCCGCGGAATGCGAACGCCTGCGGGCGCAGGGCCTCGACATCGTCCACGTCCATCGCACGGACCGCACCGGATTCAAGGCAGGCGCCCTCGAGAACGGCATGATCACCGCGTCGGGTGAATTCATCTTCATCCTCGACGCCGATTTCATTCCCGGGCCGGACGTGTTGATGAAGTCCATCC
>JBOHXO010000244.1:0-3211 GCA_050737475.1 Chthoniobacterales bacterium | reverse complement strand
TCCCGAGCCGAAGCGCGAGATACGTCCGCGTCACCATGCCGCGCGGTATTTGCGCATCGCCGAAAAAATGGGCGCGCCGGACATTCCGCTCTCCTTCCCGACGGCGCCCTGCCCGGAAGGTCCGATTCGCATCGGCATTTGCCCCGGCGCGGAATACGGCGAAGCGAAGCGATGGTTTCCCGCGCGATTCCGCAAAATGATGCGGCTCGTGCAGGACCGCATGGATTGCACGTTCGTGGTCGTCGGCGTAATGCGCGACGAACCGATTGTCCGCGACATGCTCAGCGGCTTCGAAGGAAAGGTGGAGGATCTGGTCGGTCGCACGTCACTCTCGCAACTCATCGAGGAATTGCGCGGCATGCACACCCTCGTGACAAACGACACCGGCACGATGCACCTCGCCGCCTCGCTCGGCGTGCCCGTCGTCGCGCTCTTCGGCTCGACCGAGCCCGCACTCACCAGGCCGCTGGGCGACGATCACGTGGTGATCCGGCACCAGGTCGAGTGCAGCCCGTGTTTTCAACGCGAGTGCCCGATTGATTTCCGATGCATGGAGGCGATCAGTGCGGAGGAAGTTTCCGATGCGGTGTGCGACATGATTGCGCGCAGGAGCAGTCTTGGCGCCGCCTCCGTCGATCCGGCCGAGGCTGAAAGTTGAAAAGTTGCGCGGCCGCGCCGCCGGTTCGCGCGGGCTAGGGCTGGTCGCGACGCAATCCCTGCTGGACCTGGAAATTCGCGTCCATGGTGTCGAGGATGCGCTGCGCGGGCATGACCTTGGTGGAAAGGCAATCGAGGTTCCCGTCCGGTCCGATGATCGCGAGGCCGAAGCCTTTTGTAATGTCGTAGACGAATGCCACACGCGGTCCGTCGGCAACGGTGACGAAAGGGATGTTCGAGCGGATGGTGCCGGGCTCCTCCGTGAATGCGGCGAAGCAGACAAGCTTGGCCGCGGCGAAGCGCTGATAGGCCTTCTGCAACTGGCCGACCTGGGAGCGGAACACCCAACTGCGCGGTGACGGCGCAATGAGCACCACGACGGCCTGGCCGCGGAGGCTCTTCAAGTCGCGCGCCTTGCCATTGAAATCAATCCACGCAAATTCCGCCGCGGGTCTTACGACATCGGCCATGGTCGTCTTTGCAAGACCGGTAACAACGAGTGCGAGAAGGCTGAAAAGTATGCGCCTCATCGCTCAGATTTTCATGATCTCGGCTTCCTTGCTCGAGACGTGGGATTCCACGGAAGCACCGAATTTGTCGGTAAGTTTCTGGATGGATTCCTCCGCGCCGCGGAGTTCATCCTCGGTGAGTTCGCCGTCCTTCTGCATTTTCTTGGCCGCGTCAATCGCCTCACGGCGGCAGGCACGCACGCGCACACGGGTCTCCTCGGAAATTTGCTTGATCGTTTTCACGAGGTCCTTGCGGCGTTCCTCGGAAAGCTCGGGAATCGGAATGCGGATGATTTTCCCATCCACGGCTGGCGCGATGCCGAGGCGCGATTCGTTGATGGCGCGCTCGATGTCGCGAGTCGTGCCCGCATCGAATGGCTGGATGACAATGAGTCGCGCCTCGGGCGTGGTGATGAGCGCGAGCTGCTTGAGCTTCAGGTTCGTGCCATAGGCGGGGACGTCGAGATTTTCGACGAGGGCCGGCGATGCCTTGCCTGTGCGGATGGACGCAAATTCATGCGACATGAACTCCACGGCTTTTTCCATCGCGACCTCGGCTTCGAGAATAATTTCGTCCAAATCCATATCAAACAGCTTCCTAGGTATCCGAAACGAGCGAGCCCACGGCCTCGCCCAGCACGGCGCGGCGGACGTTCGTCGAGTCGGCCATGTCAAAAACAATAATCGGCATGCGGTTGTCCATGCAAAGGCTGAATGCCGTGGAATCCATCACCTGCAACCGGCGTGAGAGCGCCTCGGTGTAGGTGATCTGCGCGAATTTTTTCGCGTCGGGATTCTTCATCGGATCGGAATCGTAGACACCGTCCACCTTCGTGGCCTTGAGAATGACCTGCGCGCCGATTTCGTTCGCGCGAAGGGCGGCGGTGGTATCGGTCGAGAAAAAGGGATTGCCCGTGCCCGCGACGAAGATGACGACGTGGCCGACCTCGAGATGCCGGACCGCGCGGCGCAGGATGAACGGCTCGGCGACGTTGTTCATCTCAATGGCGGTTTGCACGCGTGTGGAGACGCCTATGTCCTCGAGTCCGCTCATGAGCGCCATGCCGTTGATGACGGTGGCGAGCATGCCCATGTAATCGGCGGTCGTGCGGTTCATTCCGCGGTGGCTGGCTGCAAGGCCGCGCCAGATATTGCCGCCGCCCACGACGACAGCGACCTCGACGCCCATGTTGCGAATCTCGGAGATCTGCTTCGCGATGGAATTGACGATCTGCGGGGAAATATTGTCCTTGCTGCCCGGCTCACGCAGGGCTTCACCGCTGATTTTGAGAACGATACGCTTGTATTTCGGAGTCGCGGGAGCGGTCATCTGCTGGTCGCGGGATGAAACCGGATGCCGCCGCGATTTGAAAGAAAAAAGGCCGCTACTCGCAGTGCGAGCCGATGGCTACGGCGTGGCCGCGCATCCAGTCGGCCGCGGACATCCGGCGACTCCCCTCGCCCTGCACTTCCAGCAACCTCAGCGCGCCGGTGCCTGCGGCGATGAGCGGACCGGAGGCGTTTGTTTCGAGAATCGTGCCCGGCGATGCGGATTTCCCTTCCTCGACGATGGACTGGAAAATTTTAAGGCGCGCGGAATTTCCATCCGCGAGGCGCACGTTCGTGAATGCGGCGGGCCATGGATCCATCGCTCGGATTCGCCGCTCAATCACATCCGCGGGTTGCGCCCAGTCAATGCGGCCGTCCTCGCGCTGCAAAAGTCCTGCGTAGGTCGCCAGCGCATCATCCTGAGGAATGCGCGGGGCATTTCCCGCGACAAGCAGATCGAGAGCATCGAGCAGTGCCTCCGGCGCGAGCACGGCGAGGCGATCGTGCAGCGAATCGCCTGTTTCCTTTGAGCCGATTGGCAGCGGGCGCTCGAGCAGGATGTCGCCGGTGTCCAGGCCCTCTGCCATATACATGACGGTGATTCCCGTCTGCGCGTCGCCGGCAGCGATGGCGGCCTGGATGGGCGCGGCGCCGCGATGCCGGGGCAGCAGCGAGGCGTGGAGGTTGAGGCAGGCCACGCGCGGAAGGTCGAGCAC
>JBOHXO010000243.1:0-1911 GCA_050737475.1 Chthoniobacterales bacterium | reverse complement strand
TCTCGAGGCCGACCATGTCGAGCCAGGAGCGGGCTTCGCTTTCGGCGGTGAGGTTGGTTTTTCCGCGGCTTTGGAGGCCGAACATGACGTTGCGTTTGACGGTGAGCCAGGGGAAGAGCGTGTAGCCCTGGAAGACCATGCCGCGGTCGGGGCCGGGGCCGGCGACGGGTTTTCCGTCGAGCAGGATGTTGCCCGAGGTGGCTTCGTCGAGGCCGGCGACGATGCGGATGAGGGTGGATTTTCCGCAACCGGACGGACCGATGACGGTGATGAACTCGCGGCGGCGGATGTCGAGCGAGACGTGATCGAAGACGACGTGGCGGCGGCCCTCGTTGGTGTAGGTCTTCTCGAGATCGTGAATGTTGAGGATGACGGGGCGCTCGCGGATGCGTGCGAAACGTGCGGCGACCTCCGGCGATTGCTCGCGGTAGTCGGGCAGGGAGAGGTTCGAGAGCGACATGGGCTAGGAGGTCATTTCCACGGGCACGGTTTTGGTCCAGAGCTTCGACCACCATGGCGATTTTCCGGCGGCGGCGCGGCGGCGGCGTTTCCACGGGAAGAGTTTTGTGCCGAGCCAGGCGAGGAGGAAGTCGGTGGCGAGGCCGATGATGCCGATCATCATGATGGCGGCGTAAACATTGTCGAAATTGCGGTAGCGGGCCTGCTGGTTGATGAAGAACGTGATGCCGGACATGGTGCCGACGACCTCGGCGACGATGAGGTAGGTCCACGCCCAGCCGATGAGGATGCGCATGTCGGTGTAGATGTCGGTGATCGAGGCGGGGATGATGACCTTGCGGACGAGCCGCCAGCCGCGGGCGCCGAGCGTTTGCGCGGCTTCGATGAGGGCGGGGTCCACTTTGCGGACGGAATTCGAAATGACGAGGACCTGCTGGAAGAAAGTGCCGATGACGATGATTGCGATCTTCGGGCCGTCATCAATGCCGAGGATGGCGACGCAGAGCGCGCCGAATGCCGGAGCGGGCAGGTAGCGGAAGAATTCGACGAAGGGTTCGTGGAGCCGCGCGAAGAAACGGTAGGAGCCGCAGAGGATGCCGAGCGGAACGCCGAGGAGTGATGAGAAGAGGAAGCCGAAGAAGATGGTGCGGATGCTGTGGCCGAGGCTTTGGTGGAGCCACGGTTCGTTCGGCAGGCGCGGCGGCGTGGTGAAGGCGGTGTAGAATGCGAGGACGACTTCGTGCGGGGCGGGGAGGTAGACGGGATTCACGCGGTAGCCCTGCGGCGGCGTGAGATTTTGCGCCTTCATTTCCGCCAGTTGCTGCGCGAATTCCGCGCGTGGCACCTCCATGTCCTCGATGAAGTAATCCACCTCGCCGGGGTCGGTGATTTTCACCATCGGGTGCCAGAGCCACGGGACGTAGCTCACGGCGCACCACAGCGCGATGGGAATGACGAACGAGAAAATCGTGAGAAGGAGCCGCCGGTTATGCGGCAGCTCCTCCTTGAGACCGAGCCAGTCCCTATGGGCCATGCAAAGCGGAAGGGAGCCGGTTGAGTGCCAACAAGATTACAGGCCGTTGACGACGGCGGGCGTGAGGTAGCTGGCCGGCTTTTGCGATTCCTTGTAGACGCCGTTGTCCAGGTTGAACTTGTTGCCGATCTCCATCGAGCCGTAGACGGACATGAGGCCGTCGCCTTTCTTGAACGCGGCCCTGGCTTCCGCGAGCGTGAGGAAGTGGGTGCCGGGGACGTTCCTGGCGTAATCGGCGGCGTCGGCGCCGACCTTCGCGGCCATGATCTTGACGGCGTCCTCGCGGGTCTTCGGGTCGGCGAGGTAATCAACGGCCTTGTAGTAGATGCCGGCGACCTTGGCCCATTCCGCCTTGTGCTGGGCGTAGCTCGAGGGATTCACGGCGAGCACGTCGAAGATGAGGCCCTTTGCGTCCGCGC
>JBOHXO010000242.1:0-5976 GCA_050737475.1 Chthoniobacterales bacterium | reverse complement strand
CCTCCTTCCTGAGCACCACCACGGCGTCGCGGCTCGGTGGCTGGCCGAGGCCCGCGCTCACGCCGGCGGAAGCGACCTCGATGTCCTTGCGATCCTTCACAAGCGCGCGGAAGAGGCCCTCAGCCATGGGGCTGCGGCAGATGTTTCCCGTGCAGACAAAGAGGATGCGTTTCATGCGATGCGATCCGCCGGATGGGCGGAAACCAAGAACCTAAAAGGTGATGCGCCCAAGTCAATGATTCCGCCTCCGTGAAAGCGTGACATACGACGCCAGCGATTCTCGCTTGTCCGGGAAGAGGCGGGCCCCTAACGTTTCGGCCTCATGGCCGACAGAGATGCCTGGGACCACGCGCTTTATCGTTTTGCGCGCTTGTTGCTCCGCGATGAGACTGCGGCGCGCAAGGCCGTGCTGGAAACCCTCGAGGCGGGCATTCGCAAGCGTCCGCCCCACATGGACGCCGACCGTCTGGTGATGCTGCAGTTTCGCGACCTGCGCCGTTCCATTTTAAAAAGCCGCTCGTCGAGCAGCCTCGGGCGCGTGCGGCGCGAGGAGTTGGCGCAGAATGCCGACGTGGCTGTCCGCAACATTGATTCCGCGCGCCTTGCGGATGTGCTGCACGGGCTGCCAGAGCCGGGGCGCAGTGCGTATGCCCTGCTGCTTCTCGATGCGATGGAGAGCGAGTGGATTGCGAAGCTGCTCGGGCTGGGGCAGGCGGAATTTGCCGACACGGTGCAGGACGCCCGTCTGGCCGTGCATGCGGCCATCAGCGCGAAACCCGAGGCCACACTTCCATGAACGCACGGGTTGCCCGACAGGTGCTGCGTGGTTACCGGCCGAGCGGCGCAGATGACGACGAGCGCGAGGTGCGCGAGGCTTTGAAGATAGCAACCCGCACGCCCGCGCTGCAGACCGAGTTTCAAAATCAACTCGCCTTCGATCGCGAGCTGGCGGGATTGCTCGACGCGGAGTTGCCGGCGGAACTGGCCGCGGAGATCGAGGGCGTGGCGACGCGTCTCGAGAGCGAGCGCCCGCGGCGATTCAACCTCCGCGATCCCGCGATGCTGACGGTCGGCATTTCATTCCTCGTCATCGTGGGGCTGCTCGCGTGGGTCTTCATGGGCAAGATGAGCGCGCTCACGGGGATGCAGGATGTGATCGAGATGGTGCAGAATGGCGACAAGGCGCGCGCCGATCAATTTCAGCCCGTCGAGACAAATGCGGGAGCGTTGAACGATTGGTTCGTGATGCAGTCGTTCGATGGCTTTGCCGTGCCCGCCGGCATGGAATCCGCGCCGGTGGTGGGTGTGCGCATCCTCAAACTCGATGAGGCGCAGGTCGCCGTGGCTGCCGTGACCAATCCGAAATCGCTTTGCTACGTCTTCGAGGCGGCGGCATTCCATATTTCCCTGCCGGAGAGAAGCTGGAGAATCGTGAAATACGGGACGAAGGACCGGCGTGCATTCGCCATCACGCGGCTCGGAGCCATGGCTTTCGTGATCGTTCCTCGCGAAGAGGGCGCGGACGCGCTGCAAAAATACATAGACTCGTTGTCTGGTGCCCGTTGATGCGCTGCGGGAAATCCGATATGACTCCGCGCGCATGATACAGCCGAGCCGCTTCCAATGGAAAACCTGGTGGACCGCGCTCACCGCGCTCGCGCTCGTCATCATCTTCGCGACGCTGACCGGCGCCGGGTGGCTTGTGATTTACGCCATCAGCTATCTCAAGCCGCTCGTCATCCCGATCGCGGTGGCAATGATCCTGGCTTATCTGCTCGAGCCCGTCGTCTGCTTTTTGACGCGGCGGCGATTCTCGCGAATGTGGGCGGTGATCACGGTTTTTGCCACAGTGATTGCGATTTTTGCGTCGTTGGTGCTGTGGGTGGTGCCCACCATCCATGATCAGGGAGTCACGTTCGGCCGGAAACTTCCGACCTATGGCAAACAGGCGCAGGCCCTGATCAAATCAACGATTGATAGCGCGAAGCATTTCGCCGAACTCCCAATGTTCCAGCCCAAGACCGCGGGCGAGGAGGCGGCCGATCCCTTCAATACCTACCTCACGAATACCGTGAACGAGGGCGTCACGTGGGTCACCGACAAAACCCCGAAGGTGCTCGGCAGCGCGGGAAGTTTCCTGATGTCGGGAATCGGCAGCGCGTGGGGCATCGTGGGTGTCCTGTTGAGCCTCGTGCTTGTCCCGATCTTCCTTTTCTTTTTCCTCAACGACGGCCCGCAGATTGCCGCGAGCTGGAGCAACTACCTGCCGTTGCGAGCCTCGCCGCTCAAGAGCGAGATCGTGTCGCTGCTCAGCGAGATCAACAATTATCTCATCAGTTTTTTTCGCGGCCAGTTGCTGGTGAGCCTCATTGACGGCGCGCTCATCGGCCTCGCGCTCATCATCATGGGGCTCGATTTCGGGCTGCTGATCGGACTGCTCGTCGGCGTGCTCGGGCTCATTCCCTACCTCGGCATGCTCATCTGCTGGATTCCCGCCGTGCTGATGGCGGCCGCGCAATTCGGCGACTGGTGGCATCCGATGCTTGTCACCATCATCTTCATTGCGATGAATCAAATTGATGGGCTGTTGATCGCGCCGAAAATCGTCGGCGAATCCGTCGGCCTGCATCCGCTCACGGTCATCATTTCCGTGCTCGCGTGGAGCATCGTGCTCGGCGGCCTGCTCGGCGCGCTGCTGGCCGTGCCGCTCACCGCGACGCTCAAGGTTTTGCTCAAACGCTATTTCTGGGACAAGTCGCCGCAGGAATCGCCGCCCGCCTGAGCCGACGGTTGCTTGTGCGCCGGCCCGTGTCGGTGTTTTAATGCGTCCGGGACCCCCGCATGCCCCGAACCATGACGATGTCGAAACAAAGCGCCTCCACGTCCGGCAATCCGCTCTGGTTCAAGGACGCCGTCATTTACGAGACGCACATCAAGACGTTCTGCGATTCGGATGGCGACGGCATCGGCGACTTTCGCGGCCTCACGTCCAAGCTCGATTACCTGCAGGACCTTGGTGTCACGGCGATCTGGGTGCTGCCGTTTTATCCATCGCCGCTGAAGGACGACGGATACGACATCGCCGACTACCTCAGCATCAATCCGAGTTACGGCACGCTGAAGGATTTCAAGGACTTCCTCCGCGAGGCCCACAAACGCGACCTCCGCGTGATCACCGAACTCGTGTTGAATCACACGTCCGACCAGCACGCGTGGTTCCAGGCCTCGCGCCGCGCGGCGCCGGGAACTCCCGAGCGCGAGATGTATGTATGGAGCGACACGCCGGACCGCTACGCCGACGCGCGCATCATTTTCCAGGACTTCGAGCCGTCGAACTGGTCGTGGGATCCCGTGGCGCGCGCCTATTACTGGCACCGATTTTTTTCGCACCAGCCGGATTTGAATTTCGAAAATCCTCGCGTTCACGAGCGACTTTTCAAGGTCATTGATTTCTGGCTCGGCCTTGGCGTGGACGGCCTGCGGCTCGACGCCGTGCCTTATCTTTACGAGGCCGAGGGCACGAACGGCGAGAACCTGCCCGCGACGCACGAATTCCTCCGCAGGCTCCGCGCGCACATTGATTCGAAATTTTCCGACCGCATGCTGCTCGCCGAGGCGAACCAATGGCCGGAGGACGCCGTCGCGTATTTTGGAAAGTCGAAGGACGGCGAGCCGGTCGGCGACGAGTGCCACATGTGCTTCCACTTCCCGGTGATGCCGCGGATGTTCATGGCGCTGCAGATGGAGGATCGCTTTCCGATCATTGACATCCTCGAGCAGACGCCCGCGATTCCCGAGACGTGCCAGTGGGGAATGTTTTTGCGCAACCACGACGAACTCACGCTCGAGATGGTCACCGACGAGGAGCGTGACTACATGTATCGCGTCTATGCGACCGACAGCCGCGCACGCATCAACCTCGGCATCCGCCGCCGCCTCGCTCCGCTGCTGAACAACAGCCGCCGCAAGATCGAGCTCATCAACATCCTGCTCTTCTCGCTGCCCGGCACGCCGATCCTTTACTACGGCGACGAGATCGGGATGGGGGACAACATCTTCCTTGGCGATCGCAATGGCGTGCGCACGCCCATGCAATGGAGCCCGGACCGCAATGCCGGATTTTCCAGCGCGAATCCGCAGCAGCTTTTTCTACCGATCACGATTGACCCGGAATACCACTACGAGTCCGTCAACGTGGACAACCAGGAGCGCAACGTCTCGTCGCTGCTGTGGTGGATGCGCCGCACGATCGCGATGCGCCAGCGGCATCCGGCATTCGGGCGCGGCAGTATTGAGTTTTTGTTTCCGGACAATGCGAAGGTGCTCGCGTTCGTGCGCAAGTATCAGGACGCCGAGCGCGGCGTGGACGAGGTGATTCTCGTCGTCGTGAATCTCTCGCGCTACTCGCAGGTCGTGGAGCTCGATCTCGCCGCATTTGCCGGTCACACGCCGACCGAGCTTTTCAGCCAGAACAAATTTCCGATCATCAAGGACGCGCCGTATCTGCTCACGCTCGGGCCGCACGGCCACTACTGGCTGCAGCTCGAGCAGCTCGCGGATGTTGCAAACATGCCGGAGAAGCGCCCGACACCGGCCTTCGCGGGGCATTTGAACTGGAAGGAATTGCTGGGCGAGCAGGGGCGCCGCATGCTCGAGCGCTCCGTCCTTCCGGCCTATGTCGCGAACTGCCGCTGGTTCGGCGGGAAGGCGCGCGCGTGGCGTTCGATGACGTTACGAGACATCATCCGCATCGGCGGGGACGGCTACGAAGCGCGCGTGTTGCTTTTCGACGTGATCTACGTGGAGGGCGCGGCGGAGACCTACGTGCTGCCGCTGCAAATTGCGGAGGGCGACGCGGCGCATCAAATCCGACAGGAGCATCCGCAGGCGGTGATTGCGCAGTTTGACCACGACGGCGCGCAGACCATTCTTTTTGACGCCATTTACGAACCGAAATTCCGCGACGAATTGCTCGCGATGATGACCGGTCGCGACACGGATCGCGGACAGACGGGCTCGTTGACCGGCGAGGCGACCAGGGCCCTGCGGAACCGCGTAAACAAAGGCGAGCCGATGGCATCGCTCATTCTGCGTGCGGAGCAGAGCAACACTTCCGCGATCTACGGCGGCGAGTGGTTTCTCAAGCTCTACCGGCGCCTCGAGGAGGGCTTGAATCCCGACGTCGAGGTCAGTCGTTTCCTCACGGAGCGGGCGGGCTTTCCGAACGTGCCGCCGTTTGCCGGCGCGATCGCCTACGAGTCGGGAGCCGCTCCGCAGCGCATGGTCTGCATGATGCAGGCGATGGTGCAAAACCAGGGTGACGCGTGGACACTTACGCTCGGGGTTGTCGGCCAATACTTCGAGCGCGTGCTCACCGAAAAACTTTCGCTGCCGGAGATCGAGCCGGGCGAGGCGCTGCCGCCGGAATTCATCCACGCGTTGGGCACGGTGTATCCCGGGCGGGTCACGCAGCTCGCGCAGCGCACGGCGGAGATGCATCTCGCGATGGCGAGTGATCGCACGGATCCGGCGTTCCGGCCCGAGCCGTTCAGCGCGCTCTACCAACGGTCGGTTTATCAATCCATGCGCAACGGGTTGCGTCGCACCTTTCAACTTCTCGCGAAGCAGAGGAAAAATCTCACAGGGGAGGCGCTCGCGGATGCCGAGGCGATGCTGGCGCGCGAAAAGGAAATCCTCGATCGAATGGCGCGCGTGATGGGACGCAAAATCGCCGCCGAGAAAATCCGCATTCACGGCGATTATCATCTCGGACAGGTGCTCGATACCGGTCGCGATTTCGTGATCATTGATTTCGAGGGCGAGCCTTCGCGCCCGATCAGCGAGCGGCGGCTGAAGCGCTCGGCGTTGCGCGACGTGGCGGGGATGTTGCGCAGTTTTCATTACGCGGCCTACACCGCGCTCGCGCAGCAGACTTCGGTGCGCGACGTGGATATCCCGACCGCCGCGCCCTGGGCC
>JBOHXO010000241.1:0-3044 GCA_050737475.1 Chthoniobacterales bacterium | reverse complement strand
ACTGGCACGAGGTGCTCAAGGGCTGCGTCGGCGGGCTGATTTTCCTGACGGCGGGCCTCGTGATTGATCTGCCGGGGATGCGCGACAGGACATTTTTCTGGATCGAGCAGATGGCCGACCGCCACCTCGGGCGCGTGATCATCGTCCACCTTTCGATCATCTTCGGCATGCTCGCCGTCGCCATGACGAACGCGACCAGGGCGTTCTTTGGCGTGTTCGTCGGTTTCAAGACGCTCAACGACCTTGCGACCGTGCTTCCGCAATGGAATCCCGAGGAACCGCCGCGCTGGCTCTGCAAGGTCATGGACAAGGTTCCGAATGCCGCCGGAAAGGCTCACGCAAACGAGACATTCGCGGAGTTCTGGAAGCGCGACAAGGCCGACGAGATCGAGCGGCGGAGAAGGAACGAACAGCCGCTCAAACGCTAGGCTGAATCGGCATTCAGAAGCTAACCATGGAGAGCATGGAGAGTTCTGAAAGGAAAAGCTGAACGGCTATCCCTTCACGATCTTCATGCCCTTCACGGTAAATTCTTCGGAACTGCTTTTTTACCGTGAAGAGCATGAAGGACATGAAGAAGGAGAGACTCCGGAGGCTGTTGCTCCATGCTCTCCATGGTCAATAATTCCCTCTTCACCGGATGAGTTTCCGCCCTCAAGGAAATGGCTGAATGTCGCTTCCGCCTAGCTGTGCACCACGGTCTGCATGGGCCGCGCTTCGTCGTCGCTGTCGAGATTCTTGATGATCGTCGTGAGATAGACCGGCTCGGGGTGGAGCTTGCGGTATTTCGTGATCTCCTGCTTGTTAAAAACGCGGAAGCCGTAGCGCTCGAAAACCGGCGCCCCGCGGCGCCCCTCGAACGTCACCATCTGCCCGAAGACGGCCTTTTCGCCGGCCGCGCGGAGGTATTCCATGTAGCGATTGATGACCTCGCGCGCGCAGGCGAGGCTCCGCGCCTCGGGCAGGCAGTTGATGTGGAAATGCGCGGTGCGGCGGGGCGCGGCGGGGACTTCGCGCCAGGAATTGCGCAGGATCCAGCCGATGAAATCGCGCGATGTGCGGCTGTAGCCCCAATAGCGTTTTGCGGCCCGCGTGAAGAGGCTGAAATTGAGCAGGAAGCCGCGCCACTGCTGCTTGAACGGTTTGCGCGAGCCCAGCAGGTAGCCCTTGATCACGCCGTCATGCACGATCACGAACGACGATTCCGGCTCGTGGTCGGTGTAATACGAGGTGAGGTAGTCGGCGAAGAGCTCGCGGTCCTCGAACACGGGATCAATCGGCTTGCCGAGGAAGCCCGTCTCGCAGCAAAGGCGGCGCACGTCCTCGCGGTCGCGCGGCTCGTAGTTGCGAATGACAATGCCAGCGGGGAGCGACACGTTACGGGTTGTATTCCGCGATGACGCGCCGGTAAATCGAAAACAGGCGCGCGAAAATGGTGCGCCAGCTGTAGCGCTCGCGCACCGTGGCGCTTGCCGCGAGGCCGGCCGCGCGCAGGTCGGTGGCCGTGGCTGCGGCGATGGCCTCGGCGAGCGCGGCGGGCGTGTTTTCGCGGGCCCAGTGGGATTGATTCGAGAAGATGATGCGGTCCATGTAGCTGCCGCGAATTCCCACCACTGGCGTGCCGCTCGCCTGCGCCTCGAGTGTGACGAGGCCGAACGTTTCGAGGATGCCCGGGTGCACGAAAATATCCGCCGCCCGGTAGATGCGCGCGAGTTCGTGCGCGTCGCCGCAATACGGCATCCAGCTCACCGCGCCGGTGGCTTCGCGGGCGCGCTCGAGATCGGCGCGGCGCGTGCCATCGCCGACGGCGAGCAGATGAAACCGGCCGGGCTCGCTGGCATGCAATTCCTCGAACGCCGCGAAAAGCGTCTTCACGTTTTTTTCCGGCGCAAGGCGGCCGACGTAGAGCAGGAGCGTGCGCCCGGCGGGGATGCCGAGTTCGCGCCGTAATGACGGCTCGTCGCGACCCTTGGGCGTGAAGATGTCCACATCCACGCCGAGGTCGGTATTCTCGATGTTTTCGACGCCCCAGCTTTGCAGCAGGCCCGCCAGCGCGGGGCTCGGGACGAGCGTGCATTCGAATTTGTTGTAGAGCGCGCTGATGTAGCGGCGGGAAATTTCCTGCGCGATCTCGGTGGGTAAGCGGCCGAGGAATTTCGAGACCGAGCGGATCGTGGCCTCGGGAAAATGCGAATGGTAAAATCCGACCGCCGGGATGCCGAGCGCGCGGCCCGAGGCGATGGCCTTCCACGCGACTTGATACGGATCGCCGGACTCGATGAGGTCCGGCTGCTCGCGCTCGAGGACTTCCTCGACGAGGTGGAGCTTGAGCAGCGCGCGGTAGCGTGAGGTCTTGGAAACGAGCGGCGACTCGATCGTGTAGACGCGCGATTGCCGGTCGCCGGTGCGTTCGGTTTTTGCGCCGGGGACGATGAGGATGTGCTCGTCATCGGGGCTTTCCGCACGCAGCCACGCGACCTTCTGCTCGATGTAGCGCCGCACCCCGCCGCTGACCGGCGAGTAGAATTGGGTAAGATCGCAGAATTTCAACGGCAAGGGATCACGCGAAGACGCGAAGGGGTTTGAATTCTTCGCGGCCTCGCGGCTTCGCGTGAGGTTTTCATTCCTGCGCGGCGAGCCAGCGTTCGGCGTCAATGGCGGCGGCGCAGCCCTGGCCCGCGGCGGTGATCGCCTGGCGATAGACGTGGTCGGCGACGTCGCCCGCTGCAAAGACGCCGGGAATGTTCGTGAACGTGCCGCCCGATTGCTTGAGGTAGCCTGCGTCGTCGGTGTCAATTTTTCCGCGGAAGGCTGCGGTGTTCGGCTCGTGGCCGATGGCGACGAACACGCACTTCACCTCGAGTTCCGACTCCGCGCCGGTCTTGAGATTTTTCAATTTCACAGCGCGCACCTCGCCGTCCGAGTCGGTGAGATATTCCGTGGGCACGCTGTCCCAGACCAACTCGACCTTTGGGTTCGCGAGCGCGCGGTCGGCCATGATTTTCGACGCGCGCAACGTGTCGCGGCGGTGGATGAGATACACC
>JBOHXO010000240.1:0-3878 GCA_050737475.1 Chthoniobacterales bacterium | reverse complement strand
GGGCGGGACTGATCGAGTCCATCTACGAAAAGTGCATGCGCCGCGAACTCGAGATTCGAAATTTGAGTTTCGCTAATCAGCAGGCAGTCGTAATCGAATACAAGGGGTTTACATTTGAGGAGCCCTTGAGATTCGACCTTCTTGTCGAGGAATGCGTCTTGTTGGAGTTGAAGTCCGTCGAGACGGTGCTGCCCATCCACAAAGCTCAGCTCTTTAGCTACATGAAGCTGCTCGGCGTGCCCATCGGACTGCTAATCAATTTCCGAACAGCCAGGCTCGTTGATGGCATTCATCGAATGATTCTGCCCGGAGCGAACGAATGATTTTCTCCGTTCTCTCCGTTGCCTCCTGTAAAAAATGATGCTTTCCCTAAAAAATATTCGCAAGACCTTCAATGAAGGCACGGTCAACGAAGTTCGCGCCTTGCAGGGGATTGATCTCGAGGTCGAGGAAGGCTCGTTCGTGCAACTCCTCGGAATGAACGGCTCCGGCAAATCCACGCTGCTCAACGCCGTCGCAGGCTCATTCTACCTCGATGCCGGCACGATCCGACTCGCCGGCGTGGACATCACGCGCCAGCCGGAGCACCGCCGCGCCTCGATGATTGGCCGCGTCTTCCAGAATCCCTTCAGCGGCACCGCGCCCAACCTCTCCATCGCCGAAAACTTCGCGCTCGCCTCCCGTCGCGGTCTCGGCCGCGGCCTCGGCTGGGCATTGAATCGAAAACTCATGGACGAACTCCGCGCCCGTGTCGCGTCGCTGCGCATGGGCCTCGAGAATCGCCTGGACAACGCGATCGGCTCGCTCTCCGGAGGCCAGCGGCAGGCCCTCACGCTGCTCATGGCGACATGGCTCAAGCCGAAGCTGCTCCTGCTCGACGAGCACACCGCCGCACTCGATCCGAAGAGCGCCGATCAGGTCATCCAATTGACCGAGGAAGTCGTGCACCGCGAAAAACTCACCACGCTCATGGTGACCCATTCGATGCAGCAGGCCGTGAATCTTGGCGGGCGCATCGTGATGCTGCACAAGGGGCAGGTTGCACACGATCTGCGTGGTGCGGAAAAACGCCGCCTCCGTCCCGAGGACCTCGTGGACCGCTTCCACGAAATCCGCGCCCGCGAACTCCTCGACGAACGCGCCGCGGAATTACTCCGCGCAAGCTACGTATAAATTTTACAGGAGGAAACGGAGGAATCAGAGGCCCTTCAGCACTTCCTCGATCTTCTGGAAGCTCGGCAAATCCTTCGGCGTCGGCGTCTGTTCGCTGTAAACAATCTCGCCCGCCTTGTTGATCACGAATGCCGCGCGCGCCGACGTATCGCCCACGCCCGCGAGCATTGGAAAGAGCACGTCGTAGGCGTTGGTAACGGTCTTGTTCAAATCGCTCGCGAGCGGAATCGTGATGCCTTCCTTCTTCGCCCACGCGGCCTGCGCAAATGGTGTGTCCACGCTGATCGCGATTACCTTTGCGCCGAGGTCGGCATATTTTCCGATGCCGCCGGACATGTCGCACATTTCCGCCGTGCAAACGCTCGTGAACGCCGCCGGAAAAAACAACAACACGACGTTGGACTTGCCGGCGTAGTCGCTTAACGAAATGTCAGCGAGTCCGTCGGCGGTCGTGGTCTTGAGGGTGAAATCCGGTGCCTTGGTGCCGATGGGTAGAGCCATGTGCGCGACTCAATGCGGGAATGTTTGGCCCTGCAAGGCGAATCTGGTTTGCTCTTCGCCATGAGATGGACGCCCTGCGGGCCGCATGCCGCGCTCATCCAGCTTGCCGAGCCCGACGAGGCCGCCACGCGGGCGCGCACCCGTGCCATTTCGCGTTTCCTTGAAAGTGAATCCGGGCGCGAAGTCGCCGATTTTTCCATCGCCTTCGACAAGGTGCTTCTTGAATTCCGAGCCGGAGAAAATGCGGTGGCACTCGCCGCCGAGTGGTTGCGCCGCTTCGCCGCGCTCGATCCGGTCACGGCCTCCGCCGCGACGTTGCATGAAATTCCCGTGGTCTACGACGGCGAAGACCTCGCCGAAATTGCGGAGCGCCACGGTTTCACGATTGCCGAAACAATCGAGCGGCACGCCGCGCCCGTTTACGAAGTTGCGCTGCTCGGATTCTCGCCGGGATTTCCCTATCTCGCCGGCCTGGATCCGAAATTGCGCTCGCCTCGCCGCGCGAATCCGCGTCCGAAAGTTCCCGCCGGATCGATCGCCATCGGCGGCAGTCACACCGGCATCTACAGCATCGAAAGCCCGGGCGGATGGAATTTGATCGGCACTACGAGTGTGCGGATTTTCGACCCGTCGCGCCGCGAGCCGAATGACGAGGCGATGTTCCTGCTTCGCGCCGGCGACCGCGTGAAATTTTTACCGATTCAATGACAATGGAAGTGCTGGAAGTCCTCAAGACCGGCCTGGGAGCGAGCGTGCAGGATCTCGGGCGCATTGGCTGGAAGCGCTTCGGCGTGCCGCCCAGTGGCGCGATGGATCCTCACGCTGCGGTGTGGGCAAATCGTCTCGCCGGAAATTCCGACAACGCTCCTGTCGTGGAGCTCCTCATGCAGGGCGCCGAGTTTCGTGTGCTCTCCGCGCGTCGTTTCGCCGTCACCGGCGCGGAGGCGGGCGCCGTCATTCCCGCGTGGCACGCGCGTTCGCTGGCCGCGGGAGAAAAAATCGCGTTTTCGCGAAATCAAAAAGGCCTCTGGACCTACATCGCCGTGCAAGGCGGCTTCGACATCGAGCCCATCATGGGCAGCGCCAGCGCCTATCCGCGCGGCGGCATCGGAACGTTGCTTCGCGTGGGCGAAAAACTTGCCGCTGCCGGCGAAGCCAACGCGAGGCAGATCGGCGAAGGCTGGGCGGCATGGGGCGAGCAGCGCGACCACGACGCGCCGCCGCTGCTCAAGGTCTGGCGGGGGCCGCAATGGGATTGGTTCGACGAGCAGGAGCAGCGTTGCTTCATGGACGCCGAGTGGGGAATTTCCTCGCACAGCGATCGCATCGGCTACCGGCTCGAGGGCGCGCGATTGAATGCTCCCGCCGGCGAAATGCTCAGCGAACCGATTGTCGTTGGCTCCATCCAGGTGCCGCCGAACGGCCAGCCGATCGTGACGATGCGCGACGGTCCGACGGTGGGCGGCTATCCGAAGATTGGAATCGTGGACCCGGATTCACTTTCCTGGCTCGCGCAATGCCGCCCCGGCGTGCGATTCCGCTGGATCACCGCCGCATGAAACTCAACGCCGATCTCGGAGAACACGAGCCGCTTGCGCGCACTCGGGCGCTGATGCGGCTCATTGACATGGCGAATATTGCCTGCGGTGTTCATGCCGGCTCACACGCGACGATGGAGCGCTGCGTGAAGCTCGCGCTCGAACACGGAGTGGAGATCGGCGCGCATCCGGGACTCGCGGAAAAATTTGGTCGCGGAGCTGCGAAAATTTCTCCGAAGGAATTGGAGGGATTGATCGTCGGGCAGGTGTCGGAGCTGGCTGCGATTGCGGGTGCAAGGATGCGGCATGTCAAATTGCACGGCGCGCTGTATCACGCGGTCGAGCAATCCGCGGTGCTTGCGAAGCGGTATGTCGAAACGGTGCGCGGGAATTTTTCGCGCTGCCGGATTGTCGCGCTGGCGGGTGGCAGGGTTGGCGCGTGCTGTGCGAAATCCGGCGTGAAGTTTTTGCCCGAGGCATTTGCCGAGCGCGGCTATCTCGACGACGGCACGCTCGTTCCGCGCGGAAAGCCGGGCGACCTCATCACCAGTCCGGCGAACGTTGCAATGCGGATTCGCGCGCTGGTGGAGACGGGAAGCATGGCCGCCGTGTCCGGGCGAATGGTGCGAATCGCAGCAGCGACGATTTGCGTGCATTCCGACACAC
>JBOHXO010000239.1:0-4178 GCA_050737475.1 Chthoniobacterales bacterium | reverse complement strand
GTTCATGACGTTTGCGATGATGAGCGTGGCGGGCTTCGGTCTCGACAACCTCTCGCTCATGGCGCTCACGCTGGCCGTGGGATTCCTCGTGGATGATGCCATTGTCGTGCTCGAGAACACGGTGCGTCATCTGGAGATGGGCGAATCCCCGGTCGTCGCAGCGATCAACGGCGCGAAGGAAATCAGCTTCACCGTCCTCTCGATGACGCTCTCGCTTTCCGCGGTCTTCATTCCGCTCGTCTTCATGCCCGGGCTGCTCGGCAGGATGTTTCACGAATTCGCGCTCACGATTATTTTCGCGATCCTCATGTCCGGTGTCGTTGCGATCACGCTCTCGCCGATGATGTGCGCGCGGCTTTTGAAAAAGCGCAGCCCCGTTGATTCGACGCTCATCGAACGAAAAATCAACGCGATCTTCACCTCGTTGCACCGCGGCTACAGCCGCTCGCTGCGCTGGAAGCTTCGGCACAAACCGCTCGCCCTGCTCGCATGGCTTGTATCCCTCGTCGGCTCGATTCTGCTTTACCAGGCCGTTCCGAAGACGCTGCTGCCGGATGGAGACAGCGGCACGATGCTCGGGCCATTCATTGCGCGTGAGGGCACGTCGCCAGAGCAGATGCAGGAATATCAGGAGCAGATCATGCGCATCGTCGAGACGAACC
This sequence comes from Chthoniobacterales bacterium, assembly GCA_050737475.1. Taxonomy (GTDB): domain Bacteria; phylum Verrucomicrobiota; class Verrucomicrobiia; order Chthoniobacterales; family JAATET01; genus JAATET01. Next base: position 3,516 of record JBOHXO010000239.1, on the reverse strand, counting down.
CGAACTTCGTGAAATGCGTCTCGGTCACGAATTTCGGCGGGCTTCCGAGTTCCATGGGATTGCTCTGGGGAGCTCTCAAACCCGAGGGGCAGCGTCCGCCGATGGCCGAAGCCTACCAGCAGATCAACAAGCAAATCTACGAGCAGGTGCCCGGGATTTTACCGCTCATCCGTCCGCAACCCACGCTGCAAATTTCCACCGGCGCGACTTCGAATCAACAGGGCGAATACGCCTACACGATGACGAGCGCCGAGCCGAACTCGCTGTATGCCGCCGCCGGCGAGTTGCTTGCGAAGCTGCAGAAGGAGCCGGGCTTCCAGCAGGTCTCCAGCGACATGCGCCACGACGTGCCGTATCTCGACGTGGAAATCATGCGCGACCAGGCCTACACCTACGGTGTGCCGGCCTCGGCCGTGGAGCAGGAGTTGATGCTCGCGTATTCGGGCAATCGCGTCGGTCAGATCATGACGCCGCTCAACCAATACAACGTCGTTGTCGAGTTGCAGGACGACATGCGCCGCTATCCGCACAGCCTCGATCTTCTCCGCGTGCGCACGGCTTCCGGCGGCCTTGCGCACCTGCGCTCCGTGGCGAATTGGACCTCCACGACCGGCCCCGAGACGATCAATCACATCAACCAGATCACGTCGGTCACCATCTTCTTCAATCTCCAGCCGGGCTTCCCCATTGGCACTGCCACGGATCGTCTCGACACGCTTGCTGCGGAAACGCTGCCCTCCGGAATTCTCGGGAGCCTTGCGGGCGAGGCGCAGCAATTCCAGCAGACGGTGGGCGGCATGCTTGTCTTTCTGCTCGTCGCGATCTTCGCGATGTATGTGATCCTCGGAATTCTTTACGAGAGTTACATCCATCCGATCACCGTGCTCAGCAGCCTGCCCACCGCGGGCGTCGGCGGTTTGCTCATGCTGTGGCTCTTTGGAATGAGCCTGTCGCTTTACGGATTCATCGGCCTTTTCCTGCTCATTGGCCTCGTGAAGAAAAATGGAATCATGGTCGTGGACTTTGCGATTCAGCGCCTGCGCGAAGGACGCGAGCTCAACGACGCAATCGTCGAGGCGTGCGAGGAAAGGCTGAGGCCGATTCTCATGACAACATTTGCCGCGGTCTTCGGCGCCATCCCGATCGCGCTTGGTTTCGGCGCCGACGGCTCGAGCCGGCAGCCACTGGGCGTGTGCATCGTCGGAGGGCTGCTGATTTCGCAGGTGCTCACGCTCTACGTCACGCCGGTGTTTTATTACTACATGGAAAAATTCCAGGGGCGCGTGCTCGACCGGATTCCGTTTTTCCAGCGCGGCGATGCGGTCGGGGTTTAGACAGAATTTACAGAATTAACAAAATTCTGAGAGATGCGGGAAAGTCCAATTCCGTAAATTCTGTTAATTCTGTCCAATATCCTTCAATGCGAGGATGTGGCGGCGTTTGTCTCCGTAGGGCAGGGCGTGGAAGAGGCGGATTTCCTCCACGCGGCGCGAGGCGGCGAGGGACTCGAGATATTTCGTGTAGGATTTCGCGAGCGCGGTGGTTTCGGCGTAGCGGGCGCGCAAGATCGGGTCGCGGTAGGCGCGGGGATTCTGCGACTCGAAAAGATGGAAACGCAGCCACCGCCGGTCGTGTTTCGTGATCGGTTTCGGCGCGCGGAAGAATGCCATGAAAAGCGTGAGCACGAGGTAGGTGTCCACGCCGGCCTGGAGTTCGAGATTCCGCGCGTAGGCTTCATCGCGCGTGGGTGCTGTGCCTTGGTGGAACTGGATCGCGGCGTGGAGCGCGTGGTCAATTTCCTCCACGAAGGCGATGAGCTCGCGGATGTTGTGGTCGCCGATGCTGGATCGCGGATCGTGCCGCTCGAGTTGCTCGATGAGCCAGTGGGAATAGTAGATGCCGATGCGGAGCTGACCGTCGGTGGCGCGCAGGAAGGTGCGTGCCGTTTCGGCGAGCTCGATGGCCTGGGCGCCTGCGAGCGCGGCAAGCTGGCGGCTGCGGTTTGAATCCACGAGGCATTCCTCAAGATTGATGCCGACACTGGTGTAGGTGCGTTCGAAGAGCGTCTGGATCTCGCTGAAGAGGGTCTTCATCCGATTTGCGGGGCGGCCGGCGTGTCGAGGTGGAACAGGCGTTCCGCGAGATCATTGAGGGCAAGGCGCGCTTCGCGGAATCCGTCGGCGAGTTCGCCATAAATCCGGTGGAGGTCGAAGCGTTTCGCATCGCGGTGCTCCGCGGCGGCGCGAAAGCTGGAGCGGCCGAGTTCCTCGTAGAAGGAAAGATCGGGTGCGCCGCGTCTGGCGCGTTTGTCTATGTTTTCGGAGAACAGTCCGCTGAGGAAGAGTGCGTAGTTTGCGAGGTGCGCGCGCAGCATGAAAGCCTCCGACGGAGGTGCGTTGCGAATGGCGATGAGGATGTCGGTGAGATAGCGCATTTCGACGTCGCGGCCGGGATCGGGGCGCTGCATCCGTGCGGTGTGCGTGAAGGTGTCGAGCATCGCGGCGATGTAGTCGGCGGCGTTGCGGCTCGAGACGGCTGTGTTTTTCAACACGCGGCGGCAGAGCACGTAAAAGTAAAGCGGCGTCGAGATTTGAAGGCTGTCCGTCGAGTCGAGGATCGCCGACGCGAGGGCGTCGTGCTCGAGGATTTCGTCGCGCGCGTCCGTATCTATGAGGAGTTGCTGGAGCGAGACGGCGTCGCGTGGGGAGCGGGAGAGGGACCGGACGATGAAGTCGAAATCGTCCGCCGTGAACCGAGCACGACAGTTGGCGTGGATCATCGAGATTCTGCGTAGAGCATCGCGCGTGCCATCGAGAAGTCAATGGCGGTGTGTTCACGCGAAGTCGCGAGGGCGCGAAGAGAATGCAAAAAATGCAGGCTGGGCCTCTCCGTGCCTGCGCGCCTGCGCGTGAGAATTCTACTCGAAGAGCTCGTCCTGTGCGCGGCCCGGCGGCTCGAGGCCGAGTTTGCGGTAGGCGCGGGTGAGGGCGACGCGGCCCTGCGGCGTTCGTTTCACGTAGCCCTGCATGATGAGGTAGGGCTCATGGACTTCCTCGAGCGTTCCGGATTCCTCGCCCGCGGCGACGGCGAGCGCGTTGAGGCCGACCGGGCCGCCGTCGAATTTTCCGATGAGGCATTCGATGATGCGCTTGTCCATTTCGTCGAAGCCGTCCTCGTCCACGTCGAGCATGGTGAGTGCGGCGGAGGCCACCTCGCTGTTCACCTTGCCGGCGGCGCGGACCTGCGCGAAGTCGCGGACCCAGCGGAGGTAATTGTTTGCGATACGCGGGGTGCCGCGGGAGCGCCGGGCGATTTCGAGCGCGCCGGGTTCGTCAATTTCCACGCCGATGAGACCGGCGCTGCGCGTGACGATTTTTGTGAGCGGACCGACGTCGTAGTAGTCGAGTCGGCAGTTCATGCCGAAGCGCGATCGGAGCGGAGCGCTGATCATGCCGCTGCGTGTTGTGGCGCCGACGAGCGTGAATTTCGCGAGGTGCAGCCGCACGCTGCGGGCGC
>JBOHXO010000238.1:0-2381 GCA_050737475.1 Chthoniobacterales bacterium | reverse complement strand
TCGTTCTCGGTGCATGGATGGCCGGCGCCTTCCTCGTCGTGAGCATCAGCGCGTATTACGTGCTGCGCGGACGCCACCTCGAATTCGCCAGGGCTTCGCTCAAGGTCGGTCTCGCCTTTGCGACCGCCGCCACATTGCTGCAGATGGTGAGCGGGGACAGCACCGCAAAAGGCGTCGTAAAAAATCAGCCTGTAAAACTTGCCGCCATCGAGGGCCTTTACAAGACCGAACCCAGCGCACCGCTCGTCCTCTTCGGCTGGGTGGATGCGAAAACTGAAACCGTCCACGGTCCCGCCATTCCGGGCCTACTGAGCTTCCTCTCCTACTACGATTTCAACAAACCCGTTGCCGGCCTGAACGACCTGCCGCCGGACGAATTTCTTCTACGCCACCACCCCGGCGCATCGGCCGCGGAACTCCCGACGCTGCGCAAGGACTACTGGCCAAATGTCCCCCTCGTTTTCCAGACCTACCACCTCATGGTCGGCGTCGGTAGCGCGCTGCTCGCGCTGATTCTCGTCGCCTGCTTTTACTGGTGGCGCGGCTGGCTGTTCGATACGAGCCGCCGCTCCACCCGCTGGCTTCTCGCAGCGCTCGTGCTCTCCGTGCTCGGCCCGCAGATCGCGAACCAGGCCGGCTGGTTCACCGCGGAGGCCGGTCGCCAGCCATGGATCGTCTGGGAATTGCTGCGCACGTCCGATGCGGTGTCGAAAGTTGTCACCGCAAACCAGATCATCGCCTCGATGATCCTTTTCACGCTCGTTTACATGCTGCTCTTCGTGATGTTCATCTTCCTGCTGACGCGCAAAATCCAGCACGGCCCCGACCATGGCGAGGAAAGCCACGAAATGCCCGAGAGCTGGAAAGCCGTGCTCCGCAGCGACGACCAGGAATCCCGCGCATGAATACTTCGTTGGAAAATCTGGAAAGGGGAAAATGCCTCGGGCTCTCCTCCTCCTTTCCCCCTTTCCAGATTAAAAAATTCATCCCATGGACCTAGCCACCATCTGGTTCATCCTCGTCGGCGTGCTGCTGACCGGTTACGCGATCCTCGACGGGTTCGATCTCGGCGTCGGCGCGATCCATCTCTTCGTGAAGAAGGACGAGCACCGCCGCCTCTTTCTCAACGCCATCGGCCCCGTGTGGGACGGCAACGAAGTCTGGCTCGTCACCGGCGGCGGCGCGCTCTTCGCGGCATTCCCCGAGGCCTACGCCACCGTCTTCTCCGGCTTCTACCTGCCGTTCATGCTCCTGCTCTGCGCGCTGATCTTTCGCGCAGTCGCCATCGAGTTTCGCAGCAAGGAACCCTGGCCGTGGTGGCGGCAAATGTGGGACATCCTCTTCGCGCTCGGCAGCACGGTCTCCGCACTGCTCATCGGCGTCGCAATGGGCAACATCGTGCGCGGCATCCCTCTCGACGAGCACCACGAATTCACCGGCACTCTCCTCGGCCTCCTCAATCCCTACGCGCTCCTCATGGGCGTCACCGTCGTGCTCCTCTTCGCCATGCACGGCGCGATCTATGTCGTGATGAAGACCGAGGGTGAACTGCACGAGATCGTCCGCAGCTGGATTCCCCGCCTCATCGGCTGCTTCCTCGCCGCCTACATCCTGTTCAATTTCTACACGCTCGTGGAATTGCCGCATGTCCTCGACACCGTCCGGCAGCGCCCGTGGATCATGATCGTCATGGCCCTCGCCGTGCTCGTGATCCTCAACATCCCGCGCGAGTTTCACCACGGCCGCGACTTCAACGCCTTCGCCTCCTCCTGCCTCGGCATGGCGCTCATGATGGCCGCGTTCGGCCTCACGTATTTTCCGAACATGGTGCTCTCCACCCCGCTGCCCGAAAACAGCCTCACCATCACGAACGCCGCCTCCTCCCCGAAGACACTCGGTATCATGCTCGTCATCGCCTGCATCGGCGCGCCGCTCGTCCTCACCTACACGGCCTGCATTTATTACATCTTCCGCGGGAAAACAAAGCTGACCTCGCACAGCTATTGAACCCCGGACATCGGGCGGCTCTGGCACGCAGGGTGCTCTGCAAGTATTACGAAACCGCGTTCTAGTAATACCAACAAACCCATCGCCATGAAATTCACTCACCTCTGGAAAACCCTGGCCGCGCTCGCCGTCCTCACCGGCATCGCCCACGCAGCACCGCTCAAGATCGGCTACAGCGACTGGCCCGGCTACACCATCCTCGAAGTCGCCAAGCAAAAAGGCTGGTTCAAGGACGCGGGCCTCGATGTCGAGCTCGTCTGGTTCGATTACCTGCCCTCGCTCGATGCTTTCGCCGCCGGCAAGATTGACGCCGTGTGCGTCGTCGGCACCGACGCGCTCGTCAATGGCGCAAACGGCGCGAAGAGCAAGATCAT
>JBOHXO010000237.1:0-2826 GCA_050737475.1 Chthoniobacterales bacterium | reverse complement strand
GCTTCGGCGCGAGCGAATCGAGCTGCGCCATGTTCATCTTCTGCTCGCGCTCCTTGGCGGGCATGCGCACATCCTTCGGCGCCTCGAACGTCGCCTCGGGCTTCAACAAAATGCGCGCGACAATGATTGCCCCGGCGACCAGGCCAGCCAGGACATGCAGCAGGATCACGATCAGGAATACCGTCCAGAACAGCTTCTTGAACCGCGCCTTGCGGTCCGCGATTTCGAGGGTTGAAGCTTGAATCGTCATTTCAATTGGCCGTGCCGGCGTCCTTCTCCGCGTTTTGATTCTTCAATGCCTCGGGCGGCAGCTTGTCGAGATAATCCTTGGCCATGGCGGCGTAGCGAGTGCCGGCGTAAATCGTGGTAAGATCGCGGGCGGACTCGATGGCATTCGCGTCGTCTCCGGTAAAACGATAAATTTGAACGGCGCCCCAAAGCCCGCGCGACGCCGCCTCGGTCTCGGAGCCGAGGAAAAGATAGGGATGCAGGTAAAGATCGAGCGCTTCGTTCGTGAGCCGGTCGTGCTCGGGCTTCACCACGGGGTCCTCGTTCCAGCGGGGATTGTCTTCGACGAGCTTGCGCAACTTCGCCTGCGAGGCCTCCGCGAGAATGAATTTCGCCTCGATCAAAACGGTCGGGTCCTCCGACTCCTTCGCGAGCGCCTCGGCCTCAGCCACGGCATCTGCGGCGTGACCCGTGGCGACAAGCGCGCGCAGACGGCCCCGCTTCGCCGCGGCTACGTCCTGTTCGCTCCATGCGCCCTGTTCGATGGATTTGAAAATCTCGAGCGCCTGTGCGGCGAGATTCGCGTTGCCCGCCGCAAGCAGCGCGGAGGCATAGGCGTTTCCAACGACGGCCGCCGGCGACTTGGGCACCGCAAGAAATGGTTTCCACCTCTGCCATTCCGTTCCGAGGGCCGGGGCATTCGCAGCCGTCGGAGCGGCGATCAACCGGTCCCGCGCCGCGTTTGGCGCAAATTCCACGCGGCTCACCTGCATGCGCGGCACGCCGACCGTCGCCATCGCGCCCCCGGGCAGCGGCAACTCGACCTTCAGTGATTTCTCATCAATCCCAACGATATGCCCGACGCGACGCGTGCCCGCGGCGTCGCTCATGAAAATCGTATCCGCGACTTCGCCCGTTTGCGCCACGGCGGAGCGGTCCGTCAAAATGGAACCGGCGGCGAGCAGGGCCACGAGCAGAGTGCGTGCGATCATGATTGCTTCTCCGTCACCGGCCCGCCCAGGGCCTTGAGCCGCTCCTTCGCCTTGTCCATTTCCGGCAGCGGCTGCAGGTCCTCGAGCTTGCTCATTTCGTCGTAAGTCTTGCGCGCGGCGGTGGTGTCCTTGAGCGCCTCGAACGCCTCACCACTGCTCAAATAGGCCTTCGCGACCCAATCGTGCCAGCGGCTGTGCATGATGTAGATGCGCTGGAAGTAGGGAATCGCGAGCGCGTATTTCTTCTGCTTCATGTAGATCTGGCCGGTGTTGTAGAGCGCCTCGGCCTTCTCCGGTCCGGTCGAATACGGACTCGCGAGCAGCGATGCGTAGGCCTTGAGCGCAGCGTCGGGATCGCCGCGCGCAATGAGCATGTTTGCCTTCGAGAGCATCACCTTGCCGAAGATTATCGAGCCGAGCGTTTCCTTCTCGAAACGGTCGTAGTAATCCAGCGCGGCTTTTTCGTTGCCGCGTTTCGCCTCGATCATGCCGAGCGCAGCGAGCGCGTCGCCTTTTTGCACGGCGCGCGGATTCCATTTGATGAGATCGCGCCACATTTGCTCGGCCTCCTTCGGTCGGCCGGCTTCCTCGTATGCCTGGGCGAAGTCGGAAAGCAGCAGCGGATTTGTCGTGGTGACATTCGCGCGCGACGCGGCGTCGAGCCGCAGGTTGCGGGCAAGCTCGGGATCGCTCTTTTGGGCGACCAGCGATTGCGCCCAGAGCGCGCGCATTGCGAGCGTCTTTTTCCCGTCGTTGTCGGCGTCCTCGCGAATGTCGCGAAGCTGCGCGATGTATTTCGGCATTTCGTCGCCACCGGCATAAAGTTTTTGCAGCGCGGGGAAGAGGTCGTCCACCGAGCGGATCGTCGCGTCGTCGCCATAGGTCGTGATCGCGTTCCAATATGCCTCGCGGGCCTTCTCCGGCTGGTTCGCCTGCAGGTAAGTCCAGCCGATCCAGTAGATCGCCTCCGCCACGCGCGGGCTGCGCGAATGCTCCTTCACGAACTGCTCGTAGTGCGCGCGCATCTTGTCGGGCTGCTCGAGAAGCTTGTAGGCCTTGCCGACCTTGAACCATCCCTCCTCGAAAAACTTCGCGTCGTCGGGTGCGATTTTTTTGAAGGCGACGATGCCATCCTCGATCTTGCCCTGATCCATCAGCGCGTCGCCGAGCAGCACGAGCGCCTCGTCGTTCGACTCGTGGCCGGGATATTTTTTCAAATAGTCCTGCAGCTCGCGAATGCTCGTCTTGTAGTCGCGCATGGACTGCGCGGCGTAGGCCTTGCGGAAGACGGCCAGCCCGCGGTAGCCGCCGTCCTTGTATTTATCGAGGTAGGCGTCGAAGACCTCTCGCGATGTCGGATATTGCTTGTCGAGCGAGTAGGCCATCCCGCGCCAATACAGCGCAGCCTCGGCGAGATCGGCCTTCGGATAGTCCTCGGAAAATTGCTCGAACGTCTTGATCGCATCCTTGTTTTTGTCCGCCAGCAACTCGCTGAATCCGACCATGAAGAATGCGCGGGACGCGAAGGGTGTGCTCGGGAACTGCTTGCGAATCCCCTCGAACGTCGCGATGGCCGCGGTCTGGTCGTTCATCCGTTGCTGCGCGA
>JBOHXO010000236.1:0-2092 GCA_050737475.1 Chthoniobacterales bacterium | reverse complement strand
CTATTATCCCATCCCCTCTTATGCCGGCCCTTCGTCCCGCCATGAATATCCTCCCCACACCCCTATTTTTTTCGATCACCCGCTCCCTTCGGCTTTTTGCATCGGCCGTGATCATGGCCGGCACATCCGCCATCGCTGCCAACACATGGGACGGCGGCGGCGGGGACGGCAACTGGAGCACGAACAACAACTGGGACAACAACCTGCAGCCCACTTATGGCACGCTGACATTTTCCGGCAGCACGCGGACCACGAATGCCGACGACAACATCACCGCTGAGAACAAGCTCCTGTGGACCGGCACCAGCGCGTGGACGCTGAACCAGGGCGGCGCCACGGTTCTTTCGCTGTTCGACAATGGCGGCACGCAGGCAAAGATCGAGAACCAGAGCACCGGGCTGGTGACGATCAACCTGCCGATCACATTTGCGGCGAACAACGGCACCCCGCCCAATCCTTTCGGCGAGATCAATGCGGTGAACGGCGACATCACGTTCGGGACCGGCACGCTGACCGTAAACGGGTCGTCCGTGAACGGCATCAAGTTCTTCGGTGCGGGCCACACGACCACGTTCAACAATACGGTCAGCGCCACCGGCAAATGGTTCGGACTTACCGGAACGGGTACCACCATGGCCGTCGGCGGGACGTTCACCTCCGGAGATATCTACGTGATGAACAGCGGCACGCTGAAGCTGAACAGCGGCGGCGCCATCACGACCACGGCCATCCGTCTGGGCGGCGATTTCGGCAACACCGGAAATCAGAACCAGACCCTCGGCGGCACGTTCCAACTCACCGTTGCGAGCGGCGGACAGAGCTTTGGCAACACCATCAATACCGTCACGGGCAACACCTCCGACGCGCTGCTGGTGGATTCCACGAACACGAGCGGGACGAACACGCTCAGCGGCAACATCTTTTTGGATTCGAACCTCAAGATTCAACAGGCATCGGGCGGCACGCTCTCGATCACGAGCACGACGCTCGACGTGAAGGCGCAGACCCTGTCGCTGCGCGGTGCCGGCAATATCAATATTTCCAGCGTGATCAGCAACAGCGTCGCCGGCGGACAGCTCGTGATCGGCGCGGACGGCATTGCGGGCGGACCGGTGGCGACCTTGTCGAACGCGAATACCTACAGCGGCCAGACATTCGTCCGAGCGGGCACGCTGGCCTTTACATCCGCCGGCTCCGTGGCCAACTCCACCATCCGTTTCGGCTCGACCACCGGAACGAACGTCGATGCAACCATCAATCTCACCACGGCAACCGGTGGCACCACGATTTCCAGCACCATCAATCCGGTGACGACGAGCGGCTCCGGCACTCTGACCCTCAATTCGCAGAACACCAGCGGCACGAATACCCTGTCCGGCCATTTCGGCCTGGATCGCAACCTCACGGTCACCCAGTCATCCGGTGGCCTGCTGGACATCACCCAGGCCCATACCGATGGCGGCACGAACCTCACCGGCGCGGACATCAAAGCATTCACTCTCTCGCTGGGCGGGGCGGGTTCGATCAATTTCAACGATGTCTATAATGGGACGGGAACCGGCACCGGCAATGTCGTGATGAACGGCAGTGGAACCGTCACCCTCCAGGGCACCCACGATAACATCTCGGTGGCGACCACGGTGAATTCCGGGACTCTCGTCTACGCCAAGACGAGCAGCGGCACCGTCCACGCAACGGCCGCGGTAACAGTTGCCGGCGGCACGGCGAAGCTTGGCGGGACTGGTGGAGATCAGATTTTCGACAGCTCGGCCGTGACCGTGACGAGCGGCGCGCTCGACTTGAACGACAGGACCGAGACCATTGCGACGCTCAACGTGCAAGGCTCCGGAATCTCCAGCGCAGGCGCCTTGCTGAACAGCGGCAGCAGCTCCTCGACGCTCACGACGACCACCACGAATCTCACGGGCAGTACCACATTGGGCGCGACCGGCTCGGGTGCGAGCGTGGTCCTCTCCGGCGGTGCGGCGAACGTGAACAGCTCGAATCAAATCCTCACGCAGAGCGGCTCGGGCGGCGGCGTTGTCGTTGCGGGTCCCGGAACGGTGACGTTTTCCGGCGCGAATACCTACAC
>JBOHXO010000235.1:0-3378 GCA_050737475.1 Chthoniobacterales bacterium | reverse complement strand
CGGATCGAGGTCGTCGAGGTATTGCGCGAACACTTTTTTCGAGACGTCGTCGTCTAGTTTCTGGCGCGAGTAGTGCTGCATCTCCAGCAGGCGGGCGACGGAGACGGCAACCTTGTCGAGATCGGCGGCATGGACGCCACCCGGTAGAAGGATGGCGAGAGCGAGGATTGCGGCCGGTTTAAAGAACTTCATGCGGGATAAACTTGCAGACATCGTGATCAAAATCAAATTACGCATCATCTACAGACCACCATGTCATGATTAAGTTCGAAGAATTTACCGGCGGCGTGTTCGACACGAACTGCTTCCTGCTCCGCGGACCCGGCGGCAATGTGCTGATTGACGCGCCTCAAGGGGCGGACGAGCGGTTCGAGCAGGAGCATATTGATGTGCTGCTGCTTACGCACGGGCACTTCGACCATGTGGCGGACGCGGCGGCCATCGTGCGGCGCCACGGCTGTGCGTTGTATCACCATGCGGACACCGCTCCCATGATCACGGACCCGGATTTTTACCGAAAATGGAGTTTTGCGCTGGAGGTCGAGCCGGTCGCCGGCGGGCTGCTGCTCGGGGAGACCGTGGCCTTTGAGGTGGCGGGGCTTCAATTCGCGGTGCTCGAGGTGCCGGGGCATTGTCCGGGAAGTCTGTGTTTTTATTTTGCGGAGGACGGCGTGCTCTTCGGCGGCGATGTGCTTTTCAATGGCAGCGTCGGCCGGACCGACCTCCCGGGCGGCGACCATGACCTGTTGATAAAGGGCATTTTGGAAAAAATCCTCCCCCTCCCCGATGCCACGGTGGTGCTTTCCGGCCACGGCCCGGCGACGACAGTGGGCCGCGAACGCGCGTCGAATCCCTTCCTTCCTCACTAAATTCTTGCAGTTCTTTTCTGGACTTTACGTCCCGCTTGGCGAATTTATCTCGGACGCTTTTCACTCCTCTCAGAAAATCATGCCAAACTTTACGTATGTCGCGCTCGATGCGCGCGGCCAGCAAGTCACCGGTGTCATCGAGGCCGCCTCACAGAACGAAGCCGTGGGTGCGCTGCGACAGGCGGGATATTTCCCGAAGTCGGTGGACGTCGAAACCAAGGCCTCCAAGGCGAAGGCTTCAAAATCGGTGGCGAAATCCGCCTCCTCCCTCGGCAAAAAAAACGTCAGCTTCTCGCTCTTCAAGCGCCAGACGGTCAAGGGCAAGACGCTCATGATTTTCACGCGCCAGCTGGCGACGCTCATTGATGCGGGCCTTCCCCTTTTGCGCAGCCTCACCGTGCTCGCCAAGCAGGAGCGCGATACCGTGCTGCAATCCACGATCATGCAGCTCGCGGAGTCGGTGCAGGGCGGCAGCACGTTCTCGGACGGCCTCTCGGTGCACCCGAAGATTTTCAACAAGCTCTACGTGAACATGGTGAAGGCCGGCGAGCTCGGCGGTGTGCTCGAGCTCGTGCTGCTGCGACTCGCGGAGTTCCAGGAAAAGGCGCAGAAGATCAAGAACAAGGTCGTCGCCGCGATGTTCTATCCGATCATCGTGTTGATCATCGCCATGGCGATCCTCACGTTCCTGCTCATCTTTATCGTTCCGAAGTTCCAGGCGATCTTCGACGACATGCTCAACGGCCAGAAACTGCCCGCGCTCACGCAGTTCGTCATTGGCGCGAGTAACTTCGTAAAAAACAACCTGCTCTGGATCATCGTGGGCGGCGCGGTCATTTTCGTCGGCTACAAGCTCATCGCCCGCACGGTCAAGGGCCGGCAGATCATTGATATGCTCAAGCTCAAGGCGCCGCTGTTCGGCGACCTCACCCGCAAGAGCGCCATCTCCCGCTTCAGCCGCACGCTCGGCACGCTCGTCACCAGCGGTGTGCCCATCCTGCAGGCGCTCACCATCACCCGCGAAACCGCCGGCAACGTCGTCATCTCGGAAGCCATCACGAAAGTTCACGACGCCGTGAAGGAAGGTGAATCCATCGTCGCACCGCTCGAGGCCAGCGGCGTATTCCCGCCCATGGTCATCAGCATGATTGACGTCGGCGAGGAAACCGGCCAGCTCCCCGAGATGCTGCTCAAGATCGCCGAAGTTTACGACGATGAGGTGGACAACGCCGTGCAGGGCCTCACTTCCCTCCTCGAGCCGATCATGATCGTTCTTCTTGCCATTATCGTGGGCACCATCGTCATCGCGCTCTTCCTGCCGCTCATCGGCATCATCAGCGGCCTGCAGAACCAGACACAATAATGAAGCCGGCGTCCCCCCGTTCCGCTCAAAAATCCGCGGCGCTCCGACGTCGCGGCGCATTCACGCTCATCGAGTTGCTCGTCGTCATCTCGATCATCGTCATTCTCGCCGGCCTGTTGATTCAAACCGCGGGCTTCGTGCAGGAAAAAGCCGCCCGCAGCCTCACTGAGTCGCAGCTCAAGGCCATCGAATCCGCGCTGATGACCTACAAGCTCGACAATGGCACCTTCCCACCGCAGCTGACGCCCGTCGACACCTCCACCAAGGTGCTCATCCAGGAGCTCGCGCTGAACCCGATCCAGCATCCCGAGCAATACGGCTATCGGAAACCTTTCGAAATTCCCGTCAAGATGCTGAGCGCCTACAAGCCCGGCACTCACGACACCTACGAAACGCTGCTGGGAAAATCGGACAGCCTGGTTGACGCCTTCGGCAACCCCTACCACTACCAGTTTCCTGGCATGGATAAGCGCAACGGCGTCACGACATTCGACTTGTTTTCCAAGGGGAAGAAAAATCAGGGCGGCGACACCGAAACGGACACGTCCATCACTTCCAAGTGGATCAAGAATTGGTAGCGGTCAGCCCGCGGCCAGCTCCGTCCAGTGGTCGAGCACGATCTGCGACCATGTCTCCAGGCTCCCGCGCTGCTCGCGCAATTCCTCCGGCGTCACGAATTCCAGCTGCGTGATCGCCGCCTCCCCCGGCTTTACGTCCGCGGACTCCAGCGCGACGAGATGCACCACGCCGAGGTGCACCCGGCCGACCTCGGTTGAATCGTCATTGATCAAGCCGACGACGCGATCCGAGAAGCCGCCGCCGAGACGCAGTTCCTCGGCAATCTCGCGCTCCACCGCGATGCGGTAGGCATCCTCGTTGAACGCGAAAAGCCCCTCGTCGCCGTCGTTGATGTGACCGCCGATGCCGATGGACGCCATTGCCACGAGACGCTTCTCGCCCGACTTTCCGCCGCGCACGTAGCGCAGGATGCGGCCGTCATGCACAAACACCGCATACGGGATGATCTGTTTCAGCGAAGGATCGCTCTCCGCAGTCGAGCGCGGCTCGAAAAAATTATTTTCCCTGCGCAGGAAGACATCGAGATACCGCTGCGCGTCGCGCTGAAATCCCTGGAAGCTCCCAAGC
>JBOHXO010000234.1:0-8202 GCA_050737475.1 Chthoniobacterales bacterium | reverse complement strand
GCGCTGCTTCGTTGAGGCCCTTGACGACTGCGGGAATGAATTCCTTCGGGATCGAGCCGCCCACCGTTTTGTTTTCGATGGTGATGCCCTTGCCGCGCTCGGCCGGGCCGAGCTTGATGACGACGTGGCCGTATTGACCACGACCGCCGGACTGCTTGACGAGTTTGCCCTCGCCGTCGGCGTTGTTGAGAATGGTTTCCTTGTAAGCGATCTGCGGCTTGCCGGAGTTTGCCTCGACCTTGAACTCGCGCAACATGCGGTCGCGGATGATCTCGAGGTGAAGCTCGCCCATGCCGGCGATGATCGTCTGGCCGGTTTCTTCGTTCGTGAAAACGCGGAAGGTCGGATCCTCTTCGGCGAGACGCTGGAGCGCGATGCCCATCTTTTCCTGGTCCACCTTGGTCTTCGGCTCGACGGCCATCGAAATGACGGGGTCGGGGAAGGAAGGCGGCTCGAGAAGGATCGGGAAATCCTCGTCGCAGAGCGTGTCCCCGGTCGTGATGTTCTTGATGCCGACGATCGCGGCGATGTCGCCGGAGTAGCAGGTATCAATGTCCTCGCGCTTGTCGGCCTGAATCTGGATGATGCGGCTAATGCGCTCGCGCTTGTTCGTGCGAGGATTGTAAACGGTGTCGCCCTTCGAGAGCTTGCCGCTGTAAACGCGGAAGAACACGAGCTTGCCGACGAACGGATCGCTCCAGAGCTTGAAAGCGAGCGAGCAGAATTTGCCGTTGTCGTCCGCGGTGACGTCCATCGGGGAGAGGTCATCCGGGTTCATCCCGTGCGCGGGTTTGATCTCGATCGGGCTCGGGAGATAATCAACGACGGCGTCCACGAGGAACTGCACACCCTTGTTCTTGAATGCGGAACCGCCGGCGACCGGCACGAATTTGTTCGCGATGGTCTGGCGGCGGATGGCGGCCTTGAGCTGCTGCTTGGAAATTGGCTTCTCCTCGAGGAAGAGCGTGCCGATCTCGTCGTCGAGGTCGCACATTTGATCCACGATGTCCTGATAGGCACTCGCGGCGATGTCCTTGTATTCCTCGGGAATGTCCACGATCTCGTAGGTCGAGCCCATCGAATCGTCGTCGAGATAGCGGACGGCCTTCTGGTTCAGGATGTCAATCTGGCCGGTGAGATAATCCTCCCTGCCCCATGGAATGAGGATCGGCCATGCATTCGCGCCGAGCTTGGCGCGCATGCTCGCGAGGGCGGCGTCGAAATCCGCGCCGACGCGGTCCATCTTGTTGACGAAAGCGATGCGGGGCACGCCGTATTTGGTGGCCTGCCGCCAGACGGTCTCGGATTGCGGCTGCACGCCGGCAACGCCGCAGAACACGGCGATCGCACCGTCGAGCACGCGAAGCGAACGCTCGACCTCGGCCGTGAAGTCCACGTGGCCGGGGGTGTCAATGATGTTGACGCGCTGCTTGATGCCTTCGAAAGCCTTGTAGATGCCCTCGATGGGCTCCTTCTTCTGCACCCACGAGCAGGTCGTGGCAGCGGACGTAATAGTAATACCACGCTCGCGCTCCTGCTCCATCCAGTCGGTGACGGTCGTGCCCTCGTGCACCTCGCCGATCTTGTGGATCATGCCGGTGTAGAAAAGAATGCGCTCGGTGAGCGTCGTCTTGCCCGCGTCAATGTGAGCGGCGATCCCGATGTTGCGGGTGCGCTCGAGCGGGAACGCGCGGTTGGGCGAGTTCGGATTCACGGCGGGCTTTTCCTGGAGCGTGGCGGACATTTTTGAGAAAGAACGAAAAAGGTTGTTGGTATTTACTACCAGCGGAAGTGGGCGAAGGCTCGGTTGGCCTGCGCCATCTTGTGCATGTCGTCGCGTTTTTTAATCGCGTTGCCCTGGCCGGAGGCGGCGTCGCGCAGCTCGTAGGCGAGCGCGTCCTTCATCGGGGTGCCTTTGCGGTTGTTGGCGAAAGTGACGAGCCAGCGCATCGCGAGGGCGACCTGACGATCCTGCGGGACTTCCATCGGCACTTGATAAGTCGCACCGCCGACGCGGCGGGATTTGACCTCGAGACGGGGACGGACGTTCTCGATCGCCTTGCTGAGCGTCTCGAGCGGATCCACCGTGTCGGTGCCTTCGCGGGATTTATCAATCGCGCCGTAGACGATCTTCTCGGCGATGGATTTCTTGCCGGAAAGCATGACGGCGCTGATGAGACGCGCCACGAGCGGACTCGCGTAGCGGCTGTCGCGTTTGACTTCTTTATGAATGACTCTGCGTCTGCGGGACATGGCGTATTACCGGTTACTTTTTCTTTTTGCCTGCGGCAGCTTCCTGGCCGGGCTTCGGGCGCTTCGCGCCATATTTGGAACGGCTGCGGCGGCGGCCATCAACCCCGAGGGAGTCGAGCGAACCGCGCACGATGTGATAACGCACGCCGGGGAGATCCTTCACACGACCACCGCGAACGAGCACGATGGAGTGTTCCTGCAAATTGTGGCCCTCGCCGGGAATGTAGGCGATGACTTCCTGGCCGTTCGTGAGGCGCACCTTCGCGACTTTGCGGAGCGCGGAGTTCGGCTTCTTCGGTGTGCGCGTCATGACCTGCACGCAAACGCCGCGGCGCTGAGGGCAATTCACGAGCGCCGGCGACTTGGACTTCACCGTCACTTTCGAGCGTCCCTTGCGGACCAGTTGATTGATTGTGGGCATTGGATTGAAAAGTTTCCGCGGAATGACCCGGGGACAAAAAAACCACACGGCGATGTGGTTTGGCTCGTGTCCCCGTCGTTGTGCGGGAAGGGTTAGATTACTGAAATGGCGCATGCCCGCAACAACAAATTTACAATTTTTGCGCATTTTTTTACACCACCGCGCCGCTTGCATCCATGCGGCCCCGCGGGCGCTACCGCTGCAGCTTCGCGACTACGATGAAGTCGCAGGTGCCGCCGCCGGCGCCCGTGGCGAACAGCCGCAGCATCCCGGTGCGCCGGTCGTATTCGACGCGATCCGCGTGGATTGTCAGGCCTGCGAACCGGATCATGACGTCCTCGGCCGCAGCCGTCACTCCATTCGCAATACGCATCCTGCCATCCGCGGCGTGGGTGATCCGCACATCTCCGGCCTTGGGCGACGGAGCATCGGCAACAAGGAGCTTGCGCAGCGAGGGGCTGTCTTCCTGCCAGTCGAGGACAAGCGTTGCCACGAGTCGCTGATTACCTCCCCCGCCGGTGAAAATGCGGGCGAAGTGTTGCGAGGGATCGTATTCGATTCGATCCGCATGGAGTCGCACGTTGCGATATTTTAACAAGGCATGGCCGGTCGTAATAGCGATTCCATTCTCGAACGTGGAGTTGTCCCCATTGATTTCCACGGGCCTGTCCGCCTCGCGGACCGGTTCCGCCTGCACGCCCACAATGCCCGGAGAGCGGACGCCAGTGGTCGAGCGCGCAATAGTGGCTGCATTTGCAGCATCCACACGCGACAGCGCCGGCTGGCTGCTGCTGCTGCTGACTTCGCCGACAGCTACCGGCGGCGGCGCCGCAATGCGAGCCGTGTCGCGCGGCATTGCCTGCCGCACCACGACCACGAAAGCCACCGCCAGCACCGCCACTGCTCCAGCCATGAGCGGCGTTTTCATTTTCGCCCAAGCCATGGCCTTCAACGCCGCGCGGGAAAGCAGCAACGCAGCACCGTCAATCTGCGCAACATTGGCAGCCGCAGCCGCGACTGCAGCCGGCGCAGCCTTCACGGACGCGCCCGTGATGACCGATGAAATGGCTGCCGCGGAAAGCACCACTCCGCGGCCCGTGAAAAATTTCCGCAGCCGCTCCAGCGCGCGGCTCACGCGCATCTTCGCCGCCGCCTCGCTGGTGCCAAGCGCCACAGCCACCTCGCCAAAACTGCATCCTTTGAAAAAACGCAGCACCACGGCGTCGTGCTCCTTCCCGCCGAGCTGCTGCATCCCGGCATCGAGCAGCGGCGCGATCCGCTGCCAGTCGTCCGATTTCGATTCGTGCTGTTGCGATTGCATATGTGCCTCCCGTTCGCGCTCGAGGCGCCGGCGCTGGCTTTTCAACGCGTCCGCAGTCACGAAGCGTGCGGTCCGGCAGAGCCATGCCGGGAGAATCGTGTCGCGTCCGAGGCGGCCGGCCTTTCGCGCGAGAATGATGAACACGGCCTGCGTCACATCCTGCGCGAGGTGGGCATCGCGCACCTGTCGCATCGCGACGGAATAAACGAGATCCACATGACGCGCGACCAACGCGGCAAACGCACGCTCCGATCCCGTGGCGGCATACTCGCGCACCAGGTCCATGTCCTCGGCATTCATCACATTATTCATGGACGCCATGCGGGAAAGGTAACGGGAAAACTTTTGCGTTCCCGACGCCGCGCCTCAGCCCTTGCGGCCGTAGAGGCACGGGCAGCAGCCGAATGTCTCGGCGAAGGCCTTGCTGAAATGGCTCAGGCTGGAATAACCGACGGTCATCGCAGCCTCGGTCACGTTCGCCTCGCCTGCACGAATGAGCTTCGCGGCGCGGTCCATGCGCAGCCGGCGCAGATATGCCGAGATCGTCACGCCGGTTTCCTGGCGGAACATGCGGCTCAAATAAAACGGGCTGCAGCCGACCATTTTTCCAAGCTCCGTGAGCGACGGCGGATTCTCGACATCGCCGACGAGAATTTCCTGCACGCGCGCGATCCGCTCGCGGCCGGCGCGCTTCGTGCGATCGCAAAAAAGCTCGGACTCCACGCCCGCGAACAGCGCGTGCGACACAATTTCCAGCGCCTTCGCGTGATGCCAGCAAGCCCACGCCGCAGCCGCCCGCGGTGGCTGCAACACTTCCGCCGCAAGTTGCGCGAGTTGCGATGTCATCGCATGCGCCTCGCACGCCGGCTCGCTGCCACGACCGGGCTTGAGGAAACGTCCCACCGGTCCGCGCAGCACACCAGCGTCGGAGGGCATCCAGCGCTTCACCCACGCTCGGCTCATTTCCATGACGACAAAACGATGACGCTCCCCGGCCTTGCGCTCGAGACGCTGACGCGCCCGCGGCGCTGCGGACAGAATCATGCTGCCCGGCTCCACGAGACTCGATATGCGACTGCCGACATTGAATCCGCCGCTGCCGGCCACATTGAGGCACAACACCAGCACGTTCGCATCGAATCCCTGCTGTCCGCAGGCCCCGTTTGCATCGTCCCAACGTGTGACGCGAAACCCATCCTTCGAAAGGTCGCCAAAACTCCCCCGCTCCGATGACATGGGCTGGGATTTTTCGATGAGCAATGCGGTGGCGGCAGCAGGCATGCCGCTTGAATTAATGAGACTGAGTCTCATACGCAAGCCTTGAAGGGTAATTTATACAGAAAAGACGGCCGTTCCCTTCACTTCGTCGCGGTGGACATTGATGCCATAGGCAATGCTCAGCCAGTCGGGCGTCATCACCGCCGCCGCGTCGCCGGAGCCGAGCACCCGGCCATAATGCATGAGGCAGACCTTGTCGGCATAGCGCGCGCAGAGATTCAAATCGTGCAGCACGACGACCACGCAACCGCCGGTCGCCGCGAAATTGCGGACGATGCGCAGGATGTCGTGCTGATGCCGCAGATCGAGACTGGATGTCGGTTCGTCGAGCAACAACCAGCGTCCCCCGCCCTCCATGCCGACCTGCGCGAGCGCACGGGCAAGGTGCACGCGCTGGCGTTCGCCGCCGGAGAGCGTCGTGTAATCGCGGCCCGCCCAGCGCACGAGGTCCACTGCCTCCAATGCGGCAAGCGCGACGTTTTCGTCCACGCCGGATTCGCGGCCGTCGAGATGCGGCGCGCGGCCTTGTAAAATCACCTCGAGCACGGTGAATGGAAAATTGAGCGCGCTGGATTGCGGCACCACGGCGCGTCGCCTCGCAAGATCCGGCGCACGCCAGGCCGCAAGCGGCTTCCGATCGAATTTCACCTCGCCGGCATCCGGCTTCAAATCGCCGCTCATCACCCGCAGCAGCGTGGATTTTCCCGCGCCATTCGCTCCGAGAATCGCGGTCACCTTTCCCGGCATCGCACGAAAATCCACACCACCGAGGATGGGGCGTCCTTTTCGCTCCACCTGAATTTTTTTCGCCTCGATCATGGCTGCCACACCGATTTCACGCGCATCAACAGCCATAGAAAAAACGGCGCGCCAATGATCGCGGTGAGAATTCCGATCGGCAGTTCCGCGGGCGCGACGACACAGCGCGCGAAAATATCCGCAATCACGAGCAATGCCGCGCCGAGCAGCGCGGAGGCTGGCAGCAGGAAGCGATGGTCCGGGCCCGCGACCAATCGGATCGCGTGCGGCACGATGAGCCCGACAAATGCGATCACGCCCGTAAACGCGACCGACACGCCAACCATCATGCTCGAAAGCAGGATCACGAGCCATTTCGTGCGGACGACATCGAAGCCGAGATGCGAAGCTTCCGATTCGCCGAGCAGCAATGCGTTCAGCGCGCGTGCGACGATGGGCAGTGCCGCGACGCCGAGCAGCACGATGGGCGCGACGAGCGCGACCTTCGACCATTGCGCCGCACCGAGACTGCCGAGCAACCAGAACGTGACATCGCGCACCTGCTGGTCGTTCGCGAGGAAGATGACGAATGCTGTGATCGCGCTCGCGAGAGCATTGATGGCCACGCCCGCCAGCAGCATCGTCGCGACCACGGGATGGCCATCGTGCAACGAAAGACGCAGCATGAGCAGCGTCGCGACGAGACAGCCTGCAAACGCAGCAATGGCGAGCAACCACGGCGCGGCCCACGCGGGCAGCGCGGGAAGAATTTGATGACCGAGAACAATCACGATCACCGCGCCGCATGCCGCGCCCGACGAAATGCCGATCAACGCGGGGTCGGCGAGCGGATTGCGGAACAGGCCCTGCATCGAGGCTCCGGCGACGGAAAGCGCGGCTCCGATCAATGCGGCAAGGACAACGCGCGGCAGGCGAATTTGCTCGATGACCGTGCGAGTCGCGGTGTCCACCTCCGCGCCATTCCCACTCGCAATCGCCGCGATGTCGGAAAGCGGAACATGCATCGGGCCGATGCAAACCGCCGCGATGCCGGCCGCAATGAGCAGGACGACCAGCGCGGCGAAGCGGAGCCGACTCAGGCGGCGGATACGTCTTATAAGACGTATGGGACTTATAGGACCTATCGTCTCGCCGACATCGAGCTCGACCATTACCTGCGGGCGGCCGCTGCCAACTCCCTGACGGCCTGCGCGGAACGTGGTCCGAGGCCGAGCAGATACATGTCGTCGAAGACAAGCAGGTGATCGTTTTTCACCGCGGACGTGGCGCTGAGCGCGGGGTTCGTCTTGAATTTGTCGAGACCACCGCTGCCCTGGACACTGCGCTCGCCGGTCACAATCACGGTCGGATTCGCCGCGATGAGCGACTCGGCGGAGACCGGCTTGTAACCGGGCGCCCCGGCAAACATGTTTTTCAATCCCGCGGCCGCCAGCATTGCGTCCGCAGCGGTTCCAGCGCCGGCGGCGATGAGCGCGCCATCGGGACGCGCCATGACATAGACCGCAGTCACGGCGTCGCCATTTTTTGCAGCGGCTTCGGCGGCCTTGCGCGCGGCATCGAATTCCGTCGCGAGTTTTTCGCCTTCGGCTTTTGCGTCGAGCGCGGCGGCGACGGATTCGATTTTGGCGTGGATGCCGGCGAGCGTGTGATCCTTCGGCAGTGCGACGATGGGAATGCCGGCAGCCTTGAACTGCGCGATCGCCTCGGGCGGTCCCGCATCGCCGCTGGCAAGGATGAGGTCGGGCTTCATCGCGAGGATGCCCTCGGCGGAAAGCGCGCGAACGTAACCGACCTTCGGCAGTTTGTTTGCCGCGGCGGGATATGTGCTCGTGACATCAACCGCCGCGATTGCGTCGCCCTTGCCGAGCGCGAAGGCGATTTCGGTGACATCACCGCCGAGGCTCACAACCCGCATGGGCGCGGCGTGGAGCGACGAAAGGACAATGGCAAAAACAAGTGCGCGAATCATTTCAACGACTCCGCGAGGTTGCGCCAGTTTTCGTCCTCGGGCTGGCCAGGTTTCCGCTTGCCGAAAAGCAGCGCGATGTTTTCGCCGGCTGTGTCGTAGAGTTCGATCGAGGTGACGACGCCGTCCTTGGTCGGCTTGCGCACGAGCCATGCCGCGGCGACGCCGGGCTCGCGGAGATGGAGGTTGAACTCGTCGTCGAGC
>JBOHXO010000233.1:0-6291 GCA_050737475.1 Chthoniobacterales bacterium | reverse complement strand
ATTTGATAGACCCAGAGCGGATCGGTCGCGCCTGTTTCGTAAAAAGCGAATTTTGCGCCGTCGGGGCCCGAGATCGAAACAAGATCGAGGGCGAGAAACGAGCCGCTCAATGCGCCGAGGTTGTTGTAGTTCGGCGATTGCGAGGGATCGCTGCTCTGGTGCAGCGAGGTGAAGGTCGTGTAGCCGTTCCAAAGGAATCCGTCGGCGCCGTAGGCATTGCCTCCGGAATTGTAGGCGAGCGTGGTGAGCTGGGTGCCGGCCTCGAAATACATGAAGAGTTTGTCGCCGGTGTTGATGCCGCCGCTGCCATTCGAGTCGGTCGCGCCGGCGTTGATGTGTCCATGGGACTGGGCGGATGCCGTGGTGATGCCGAGTGTGAGGAATGCGAGTGTGATGAGAATTTTCATTTTGGATTCATGGGTTGCCGTCGGGCCGCACGAAGCGGGTGCGCGGTTCGGCGAGGATTTGTTTGAGGTCGCTCCATGCAAGGCGGGTGACGTGGCCATCCACGAACAGGTAGAGCCCGGCGTCGCCGAGGATTTCGACCCACGCGTCGGAGCCGAATGCCTCGGACGACCAGCCTTCCGATGCGAAGTGGAAGTGGTCGCTGTTTTCCTGGCCCCGGTTCAGGATGCCGAGCAGGAGCGTTTGCGAAGGAGCGGGGATGTTCTGGAGGCGTGAGAAGTTTGCGCTTTCCGCGCCGTAGGGGCTGGCGGTGAGGAAATCGTTGATGGCGTAGCTGCACGTGCGGCGGGTGTCATCGAGCGGGGAGTGAAACATGCGGGCGGGGAGCGTGCGTTTGACGATGGTCGTCCACGCGAGCTTCGGTCCCTGGTGGCTGGATTGCGGCAACTGGCCGTCGCTTTCCGCCGCGTAAGCGAGGAAAGTCTGGCCGATCTGGCGCATGTCCGCGGTGCATTGCGCCGCCTTTGCGGCGCGCAATGCGTGGCCGTAACCCGCGAAAACGAGTGCCGCGAGAATCGCGACAACCGCCATGCTGGCGAGCAGCTCGACCAATGTGAATGCAGAGTGGCGCATTCGATGCCTCCTGAAATGCTCGCGAAGAATCTCTCTCTCCGCGGGCGGATTTGATGACGTGGAACGGCGCGCGAAGCGCCGCTACAGTGCAGTGAAGATCAGGCCGTGCGAGGCACGGGCTGCGGAGGCTCGTAGGACAAGGCCTTCAGCGGAAGGGCTGGCGGCATGGAAAGAAAATAATCGGGCGTGGGAGGAAAGAGAGTTGCTGCCGCGTGCTGCGCGACAAGCTTGTCGAATTTGTTTCCGGATTTCACGAGAGGCGCCTGCTTTTGCTCACTCGATTTTTTATCGGCGATGCGTTTGCACAGCGCACACGGATAATTGCCACTAAAGGTTTTTTCCGCGGCGACGACGAGGCCGTCGGCACGAGCGTAATCTTTCAACATTCCAGCCCACGCGACGGTTTGCAGCATACCCCAATGGCCGCCGGCGATGGAGAACATCGCCAGGCAGACGAGCGTGGTGCCGAGGCGGCGGAACATGGGCGTTACTTACAACGCCGCATCGCGCAGCATGTCACGGTTTATTTTCCAGCGATCTCGCGGTGATGCCAGAGCCCCTTGCATATGGTCGTTGCCCGGGTTTTATTCCGGCATGATTACGCGTCCCCGTATGTCTTCCCTCAAACGCATCCACGGCCGGATGGCCATGCTGACACTTTCCGGATTCCTTGCGACGCTCGCTGTGAATGCGTCCGCGGAAGTCTTTGTGGGAAGCGCAACTTCCGGCAAGGTCGGCAAATACACGAACAAGGGCGCGACGACGAATGCGTCATTGATCTCGGGTTTGTCCGGAAATGGGGGGATGGCGATTTCGGGCACGGATCTCTACGTAAGCGAGATCAACAATAACAGGATCGGAAAATACACGACCTCCGGCGCGATCACGAATGCCGCATTCATTACAGGCCTCAGCTCTCCCTATGGGATCGCGATTTCCGGGACGGATCTCTATGTCGCAAATCTCAACAATGGCACGATTGGCAAATACACAACCTCGGGCGCGACGGTGAATGCGTCGCTGATCTCGGGATTGACGTCGCCGAGCGCGATCGCGGTGTCCGGCACGGATCTTTATGTCGTTTCGGGTAATAACCCCGGCAAGGTCGGCAAATACACGACTTCGGGCGCGACGGTGAATGCGTCGTTGATCTCGGGGCTGGTGTTTCCTTTCGGCATCGTGGTGTCCGGCACGGATCTTTATGTCCTGAACAACACCGGAGGCGGAAGGCTCAGCAAATACACGACCGCCGGCGCGGTGGTGAATGCTGACTTCATCACGGGCCCGAGCAACCCGATCAATATCGGGATGGTCGGAAAGAATTTTTACATCACGTCGCTCACCTCCCAAGTCGTCGGCAAATACACGACCTCGGGCGCGACGGTGAATGCCTCGCTGATTACAGGGGTGACGGATCCCTACACTCTCGCCGCGCAGTCTGATTCCGCGCCGACGATCACCATCACCGGAAAGAAAAAGATCAAGACATCCAGGACCATCTATCGTGTAAAGGGCACGGCGAGCGCGGACACGACGGGCGTCAAGGTGAAAGTGGGCAAGTCAAAAGCAAAGTCCGCAACCGGCACGACCAAGTGGAGCTTCAAGGCAAAGCTCAAGCACGGTCTCAACGTGGTCACCGCAACCGCGACCAATGACGAAGGCACGACCTCCGCGCCGGTCAAAATCAAGATTACGAGGCTTTAGGAAAAAGGAGCGCGGGCTGCGGAGTTAGCGCGCCGGGATTTTGCCCGCGATCTCGACGAGCAGACGCGAGAGAACGATTTGATCGGAGAGCTGCGTGGTGACGAGTTCGCGATTGGCGCGGCCGCACGCGGCGAAGGCGGCCTGCAATTCGGGAAGGGTGAAACGGGCTGAGTTCGCGGCGGCAATGCCGAGCGGGTAGGCGTTCAATGTGCCGTCCTTTTTGCGCGGGAGATGCGCGGTCGCGGATGCCGGGAGGCGGTCGAGCGTGCTCTTGAAAAACTGCGGCTGCGCGGGCGGGGAGAGTTTGTGCTCGAGCAGCAGGTCTTTCACGACGAGCAGATTTCGCACGGTGGGCATGATCGCCGCGAGCAGGATACCGACGCCATTTTCGCCCTGACGAAAAAGTTGATCGAGTGTGCGCAGGCAGAGTTTCAGATCGCGTTTGGCGAGCGCGTTGCTGATGTCGAAAATACCGCCGGCACGCGTGGAGGGGACCATTTCGCGAACCTGCTCGGCGGTAATCGCGGTGTCCCTATCGCCGCTCCCGGCGATGGCCTGAGGGAATGAGAGCGCGAGTTTTTCGAGTTCCATGTCGAGCTGGCGGGCCTCCGCGCCGACGCGCGCGGTGAGGACGGTGGCGGCGTCATCGGTAAGGCGCAGGTTCGCGGCTTTGGCGCGGCCGGAAACCCATTCGACGACATCGGCCTCGGTCGAGCCCCATCCGAAATCGGGTTTGTCGTGGAGGTGAACCGTGGCGAGCTTGCCGAGCGTTTTGTAGGCGCTGCGGCGCTTGTCCGGCTCGATGGCGCTGAGCAGGAAGACGACGCTTTCCGGTAATCCGCCTTCGAGGACAGTGAGCAGTTTTTCGAGCGCGGTGGTGACGGTCTCGGAGCGGCCGGTGACCGTGTCTGCGAGGAATGTCGCGCTTTTGAGCCAGACGAGTTTTGCGCCGCCGAAAAAAGGAACTGTGAGCAACGCCTCGACGGCGGAAAGGATGCGATCCTGTGCTTCGTCCACGGTGGCGACCGCGCCATCAATTGTCTCGGTGGCGAACGGATCGTCGGACGGCGCGAGTTTCGCGGCGAGTTCGACGGCGGCTTTTTTCACGCCGGATTCGTCGGAGCCGGTGACGAAATGGATGCTCGTGTTGGCGGCGGTTTTTTTGGCGGCGGGCACGAGGAAAGCCTGAACGGATTACAGGAGAAAGGGAAGAGGGATGGGCTCTAAGCAAAGCAGGAAAGCAGGAAGAGGAGAATTTTCCTGCCTTCCTGCTTTCCTTGGAGTTTTCAGGCTCGACGTTTGGCTTTGTATTTCACGGGGCGCGGAGAGGTGGTGATTTTGTCGGTGCCTGTGCCGGCCTTGAGTTCCGCGATTTGATCGCGCAGGAGGGCGGCGCGCTCGTATTCGAGATTCGCGGCGGCGGTCGCCATGTCGCGTTCGAGTTCGCGCATGAGCTCGTGCAGATCGAAGTCGGGCGCGGTTTCCGAGACGATGGATTTTTCGAGATCCTTCGCGCTCTTGAGAATGACGTGGAGACTTTCCTGCACGGCACGGACGACGCTCTTCGGCTCGATGCCGTGCTCCTTGTTGTAGGCCATCTGGCGTCCGCGGCGGTATTCCGTGATCTCGAGCAGCGCGCGAATGCTGCCGGTGATGACGTCGGCGTAGAGCACGACCTCGCCGTTGAGGTGACGGGCGGCGCGGCCCGCGGTCTGGATAAGGCTGGTCTGGCTGCGGAGGTAGCCTTCCTTGTCGGCGTCGAGGATGCAGACGAGCGAGACTTCGGGAAGATCGAGGCCTTCGCGCAGAAGGTTGATGCCGACGAGCACATCGCATTCGCCGGCGCGGAGGCTGCGCAGGATTTCGACTCGCTCGATGGTGTCAATGTCGCTGTGCAGGTAGCGGACCTTGAGCCCGATGTCGCGCAGGTAGTCGGAGAGGTCCTCCGCGGTGCGCTTCGTCAAAGTCGTGACGAGCACGCGCTCGCCGAGTTCGATGCGCTGGCGGCAGCGCTCGATGGTGTCGTCAATCTGGCCCTTGAGCGGGCGGACGGTGATCTTCGGATCAATGAGGCCGGTCGGACGGATGATCTGCTCGGCGATGAGCGGAGCGCCGGGCGTGTGGACATCGAACTCGCGCACCTTATCGAGCATCTTCCGCTGGTCCGCGACCTCGGCAGCTTTTTGCTCGACGAAGTTTTTGTCCGCCTTGTCGAAATTCGCGAGGTAGCCGGTGTTGCCGACGACGCTGTTGCGAATCTCGAATGGCCCCGGCGTCGCGCTCACGTAGACGATCTGGTTCGTCATGCCCATGAACTCGTCGAAGTTGAGCGGGCGGTTGTCGAGCGCGCTGGGGAGGCGGAAACCATGCTCGACGAGCACCGATTTGCGCGAGCGGTCGCCGGCATACATTCCGCCGATCTGCGGGACGCTGGCGTGCGATTCATCAATGATGAGGAGCGTGTCCTTCGGCAGGAAGTCCATCAACGTGTAGGGCTTCGAGCCCGCGGGGCGGCCGCTGAGGTGGCGCGAGTAATTCTCGATGCCGTTGCAGAATCCCATTTCCTGCATCATCTCGAGGTCGAATTCCGTGCGCATTTTGATGCGTTGCGCCTCAATGAGACGCCCGTCGCGCTCGAACTCCATCACGCGATGATCGAGTTCCTCGCGGATGGCGCGCATCGCGGCGTTGAGCTTGTCGTAGGGCGTGACGAATTGCTTCGCGGGGAAGAGCGTGAGATTCGTGAGGCGGGCGGTGACGTCGCCGGTGAGCGGATCGAATTCGCTGATGCGGTCAATGTCGTCGCCGAAAAATTCGACGCGGATCGCGCGGTCGTCGTTCTGCGCGGGATGCACCTCGACGGTGTCGCCGCGCACGCGAAATTTTCCACGCTCGAACGCGATGTCGTTCCGCTCGTAGAGCATGTCAACGAGCTTCGAGAGAAACGCCTCGCGGCTGATCTGCTGGCCTTCGCGAATTGTCACGAGCATCTGCAGGAAGTCATCGGGCGAGGCGAGGCCGTAGATGCACGAGACGCTGGCGACGATCACCACGTCGCGCCGCGAGATGAGCGAGCTGACGGTCGAGAGGCGCAGGCGCTCGATCTCCTCGTTGATCGAGGAATCCTTCTCGATGTAGGTGTCCGAGCGCGGGATGTAGGCCTCAGGCTGGTAGTAATCGAAGTAGCTGACGAAATACTCGACGGCGTTGCGCGGGAAGAACTGCTTGAACTCGCTGTAGAGCTGCGCGGCGAGCGTCTTGTTGTGCGACATGACGAGCGTCGGACGGTCGAGATTCTTGATGATGTTCGCTGCGGTGAACGTCTTGCCCGAACCAGTGACGCCGAGAAGCGTCTGGTGGCGGTTGCCGGCCAGGAGGGAGCGCGTGAGTTTATCAATCGCCTGCTCCTGGTCACCGCGAGGCTGGTAGTTCGACGCGAGCTCGAAAGGCATAAATGCTCAACATACGACGCGTGTGCGGCGGCGCAAGACGGGGAATCAATTCGTGAAGGAATCGATGAGCGGGATGACGCGGGGCAGCGCGTAGAGG
>JBOHXO010000232.1:0-4966 GCA_050737475.1 Chthoniobacterales bacterium | reverse complement strand
TTTCAACCGCGCGAAAATGGAAAATGCCCGAGCGCGATCTGTCGCTGATTTCCCTGCCGTCGTCGGCACGGATTTTGATGAAGCAATCCGCCTCATTGAAAACGGATCTCCGCGACGAGCACGTGATCGAGACATTGTGGATGTCCTATGAGATGCAGGGCATCCCGCGCGACCGCCTCCTCCTGCCAATGAGCGTCACCACGACCTTTCGCGGCAATACGGGCGAAAAAACCTTCGTGCGCAAAATCAACTGGAGCGATTTTGGCTCCATGGATCGGGATATGGGCATCGCCATCAAGGAATGGCTCGGAATTCCCCTCGGGCGCTTCGATTTCAAGTCTCCGGGATCGCTGCAGCTCGCCCAGGAGGCGCAAAGCGATCAGCCGTTCGCAGGAATCGCGATGGATACCGTTCACGGTCAGGTCGAGTTCCTCGTGCTCGAACCAAAAATCATCGCGACGCTTCCCACGCGCGTGGGCGCCGAGGCGGCTGCCGCGCCCTCGCGCATTCGAATCCTGAGAATCTCCTCGAGTTCGCAGGCGATCGAGACACGGATCGTCATCCAATCGCTCGTTTCGCCGTTTCGTCGCGCCACGGAACTGCCCCAGTGGTTTTCAAAATACTGGATCGTCGCAAAAAATACGGACGATACCGCGAAAAGCTTCTGCTCGAGCCCGGGCGGATACAGTTCCACGCAAGCGGGGCCGCTACACATCAAGGATCTCGATACAGACGTGGGACCACACGAAGAGGGACAGAAAATTCCGGCGGACTGGGATCAGCACAGCGTGATTCAGATCGTCTCAACATCCGTCGTCGGGCGCGTCGTCCTGCCCTTCACGGCGTCGCCGGAAAAATCAACTCCGTAGCTTCAAATACGTCGCCAGCGCCAGCAACGGAAAGTGCAGGCGATACATTCCGTAGCGGAGGTAGAACACGCGCGGAAAGCCGGTGCCCGTGGTCTCATTTTCCGTCCACGATCCGTCTTCGTTCTGCTCGCGGATCAAATATGCGATGCCGCGTTGAATCGCCTCTCGATCCGGATCGCCGCACGCACAAAGCCCCATGAGCGCCCATGCCGTCTGGCTCGCCGTGCTCGGGCCCACGCCCTTGAGCGAGGGAAAATCGTAGCTCTCGCACGTCTCGCCCCAGCCGCCATCGTCGTTCTGGCAACTCTCGAGCCAGTCGCGTCCGCGGCGGATCCATTCCTGATCCATGTTCTCGCCGATCGCGCCAAGTCCGCGCAGCGCCTGCCATGTGCCGTAGATGTAATTCACGCCCCAGCGGCCATACCACGAGCCGTCGGCCTCCTGCGTGTAACGCATGTATGTCACGGCGCGACGCACGAGTATGCTTTGCCGGTCGTAGCCGATGGTGCCGAGCAACTCGAGAACGCGCGCGGTGAGATCGCTGCATGTGGGATCGAGAATCGCGTTGTGATCCGCGAACGGCACGTGCTCGAGCCATGCGGCGGTCACGTCCTTGTCGAACGCCGCCCAGCCGCCATCGGCGCATTGAAAACTCAGCAGCCAGCGCAGCGCGCGCTCGAACTGGTCGTTGCGCCTGGCGGCATCGCGCGGCGCGACATGACGCAGCGCCATGAGCACCATCATCGTGTCGTCCGTGTCGGGATAATAAATGTTCTCGTGCTCGAACGCCCAGCCGCTCGCCTCGGGATGCGGGTTCTTGAATTGCCAGTCACCGCGGATTTTCACCTCGCGCGCCTCCAGCCATTCGGCGGCTTTCACGAGCGCGGCGTGATCGCTCGCGATGCCGGACTCCGCGAGCGAGATCGTGGTGATCGCCGTGTCCCATACGGGCGACAGGCAGGGCTGGATGCGAAAGTCTTCGGGATCGTCCACGAACAACCCGGCGAAGTCGCGGTCGGCTTTTTGGACAAGCGGATGGTCCTCCGCGTAGCCGAGCGTGCGCAGCGCCATCATGCCGTTGAGCATCGCGGGAAAAATCGTGGCCAGCCCCTCGCTCCCTTCTCCCATGCGCTCGGTCATCCATTCTTCGGCGACCTTGAGCGCGCGCTGGCGCAGTGGATGAACCGGGAGGCGGTCGTAGATTTTCATCAACCGGTCGCAGCGTAAAAAGAAATTCCGCCACGCCCAGAATCTCGGGTCCTTCTTCAGCGAGAGATTCGTGTTCTCCATGCCCGCGGGATACAACTCGTGAAGCTGCATGGATGCGGGCAGATGCCGGACCGGGCGGTAGTGATTCAGGATCGTAAGCGGCGCGAGAATCGGCCGCGACCACGACGACATCTCGTGGATGTTGAAGAAAAACCAATTCGGAAAGAGAAAGATTTCCGGCGGAATCGTCGGGAGATATTTCCACGGAAACTGGCCAAGCAGCGCGAGGTAGAGCTTGCCGTAGGTGTTCATCGCGGGAATGCCGCCGAGACGCAGGGCATTCGCGCGGGCTTCGCGCATCCATGCGGCGTTCGGCGAATCGCCGGCGAGCTTGAGAGCGAAGTAACCTTTCACCGAGGCGTTCACCTCGCTCGGACCGCCGACATAAATATTCCAACCGCCGTCGGGCAACTGGCGCCGCCGGATGTGCGCGGCGCATTTGGCCTGAAGGATTTCGTCCACCTTCCCGCACCAATGCATGTAGATGATGTAGTCGGAGCAGAGCGTGCTATCCACGGTCAGCTCGCCCTCCCAGTGCCCGTCCCCACGCTGGAGGCCGAGTAGATGGCCTTGCGCGCGTTTTACGGCGTCATGGATGTCGGGCGCGACGACAAGCGGCGCGGATTCGTCGAAGAGGATGATCCTTGCGGCCGGATCACTCATGGCCTCAAGCGGCGGCGGCTTCCTGCTTTTGCGGGCGGCCGGTCTTGTGGCCGTTGCCGCTGGAAACACCGGTGAATGCATTCACCTTTGCGCCCTCGGCGCGCCGCTCCGGCTTCGGACCAAAATTGAATTTCACGTTCTCCCATGTATCGCCGGGCTTCGCGTCGCGGCCGAGCGCGGCGGTCGGCTCGTAGCCGCAATGCACCATGCAATTCTCGCAACGCGGATCGCGGGCCTTGCCGTCCACCACGCCAAAATTTTCCCACTTCGTATTGTTGAGCAGATCGCGATAGCTGGCGTGATGCCCCTCGGTCATGAGGTAGCACGGACCCTTCCAGCCGCGAATGTTACGCGTGGGAATCGCCCATGCCGAGCACGTGAGATCGCGCGCACCGGAAAGAAAATCGAGATATCCCGGCGTTCCAAAAATGGCGTAGCGCTCGCCCCATTCGCGGATGTCCTTGAACTTCTCCTTTGTCGCTGCGCGCGTGAGGAAAAAATTCTCGGGCTGCAGGTTCAGGCGCTTGCGCATGTCCTCCTTCGCGGAGTCGTAGTCGTAGCCGGGCGAGATCGTGTGGCCGTCCACGCCGAGCCATGAAAGGTAGTCGAACATCTGCCGCAGTTCGTCCATTTGCGTTTCCTTGTAGACGGTCGTGTTCGTCGCGACCTGGTAGCCGAGAATCTTCGCCATGCGCATCGCGGCGACGCATTCCTTGAACACGCCCTCGCGCTCAACGATGAGGTCGTGCGTCCGCTCGAGTCCGTCGAGATGCACGTTCCAATACATCCAGCGGCTGGGGCCGATTGGCGAATTTTGGATTTTGGATTTTGGATTTTGGATTTCCTCGAGCTGCTCCGGCGTTAGCAGTTCCTCGCTAACCAGCACCTGCAGCTTGGCCTCGAGCTCATTCCGCATTCCCAATTTCGCATTTCGCATTTCATGCGAAAGCCAGTCGCGCATTTTTTTGCGCATGAACATGCCGTTCGTGCAGATGTAAACGATGCGCTTCTGCTCCAGCAGGCCGGCGACCAGCGCCTCGATGTGCGGGTAGATCAACGGCTCGCCGCCGCAGATGGAAATCATCGGCGCACCGCATTCCTCCGCAGCGCCGAGGCAATCCTCGAGCGACATCACATCCTTGAGCGAAGTGGAATATTCGCGGATGCGACCGCAGCCCGTGCAGGTCAGATTGCAGGTGTGCAGCGGCTCCAGTTGGAGCACGGTCGCGAATTTATCCACACGGCGAAGTTTTTTGCCGATGATGTATCCGGCGATCTTCGCGGTGAGGGCCAAAGGAAACCTCATACGACGCGAGAGGCTAGCAACCGACGTGCCCGGGTCAAGCCCCCCGCCTTCATTCGACGGAGCGCACCTGGATGTGGCCCGGCTGGCCGGTGGACTCGAGCTTGAGCAATCCCTGCTTCTCGGCGGCCTTCAACAGATCGTTGAAGGAACGGAATCCATGAGCGCGCTCGTTGAAGCCGGGATTGCGGCGCTTGAGCGCCTGCTTGATCAT
Organism: Chthoniobacterales bacterium; assembly: GCA_050737475.1. Taxonomy (GTDB): domain Bacteria; phylum Verrucomicrobiota; class Verrucomicrobiia; order Chthoniobacterales; family JAATET01; genus JAATET01. The sequence continues at coordinate 648 of JBOHXO010000232.1, read as the reverse complement.
CGAGGCCCAGATTTTTTCGTCACCGCGTTCCTCCTCGAGCGCCTCGAGCGTGGCGGTGAGCTGGTCCAGCGCCTGATCGAGCGTCGGCCCCTCGTGCGAAGGCGGCGCAACATCCGAGCCGTTCGGCTCTGGCTTCGGCGCGACCTTGCGGCGCGGACGTCCGCCCGGCCGCGGTGGTTTCTCGCGCACAAGATCGTCGTAATAGATGAACTGGTTGCAGTTGTTGATGAAGAGATCGGAGCTGGAATTTTTCACGCCCACGCCGAGCACCTTCTTTGCATTTTCGCGCAGTTTGCTGACAAGCGGGGAAAAGTCGGAGTCGCCGCTGAGGATCACGAACGTGTCGAGGTGCTGCTTCGTGTAGCAAAGGTCGAGCGCGTCCACGACCATGCGGATGTCCGCGGAATTTTTGCCCGACTGCCGCACGTGCGGAATTTCTATCAGCTCGAACGCCGCCTCGTGCAGCCCGCGCTTGAATTCCTTGTAGCGGTCGAAATCGCAATACGCCTTCTTCACCACGATATCGCCGCGCAGGAGCAGGCGCTCCATCACAAGGCGGATGTCGAAGCGCGGGAATTGCGCCTCCTTCGCGCCGAGTGCGATGTTCTCGAGGTCGAGAAACACCGCCATCGTCGCGCTCCCATCGGG
>JBOHXO010000231.1:0-6691 GCA_050737475.1 Chthoniobacterales bacterium | reverse complement strand
GGATTGCGCAGGACCGCCCCTACCTCGGCATCTGCCTCGGCTACCAATTGCTCTTCGAGTCGAGCGAGGAAAGTCCGGGCGTCTCCGGCCTCGGCGTCCTCCCCGGAATCGTGCGGCGATTCCCCGCTGGGAATCCACAACACCCCGCCGGGAATCCACAAGATTCCGCCGGCGCGCTCAAGGTTCCTCACATGGGCTGGAACACACTCGACATCCGCCAGCCCGCGGACCGGCTCTACGCGGGCCTGCCCGGCTCACCCGGCGTTTATTTCGTGCACTCGTATTTCCCCGTGCCGGCCGACGGCTCGATCGTCACCGCGACCTGCGACTACGCCGGCCCATTCGCGGCAAGCGTGACCCGCGGCGCGCTCAGCGCCGTGCAATTTCACCCCGAGAAAAGCCAGCGCACAGGCCTCGCCATCCTGCGCAACTTCGTCACCGCAATCCAAAATTCAAAATCCGAAATCCAAAATCGCGATGCTTCTGCTGCCTGCCATTGACCTCATGGGCGGCGAGGTCGTGCGCCTGCGCCGCGGCGAGGCCGCCGAGAAAACCGTCTATTCCAGCGACCCGCCCGCCTTCGCCCGCAAATGGGAGGCCGCCGGCGGCGACTGGCTGCACCTCGTGGACCTCGACGCCGCGTTCACCGGCGAGTCGCACAATCTCGACGCCGTGCGCGCCATCTGCGCAGCGATCTCGATTCCCTGCGAACTCGGCGGCGGCATGCGCTCCGAATCCGCGATCCGCGCCGCGTTCGACGCCGGTATCTCGCGCGTCGTGATCGGCACACGGGCCAGCGAGTCACTCGATTTCGTGCGCGAAATGTGCATCGCATTCGGCGGGGAACGCATCGCCGTCGGCATTGATGCGCGCCACGGCAAGGTCGCCGTGAAAGGCTGGACCGAGACGACGCAGCAGGACGCCACCGACCTCGCGCTCGCGGTGCAGGAAGCCGGCGCCGGCGCGATTATTTATACCGACATCGCGACCGACGGCATGCTCCAGGGCCCGAATTTCACCGAACTCGAAAAACTCCTCGCCGTGCTCGACTGCCCGCTCGTCGCAAGCGGCGGCGTGTCCTCGGCCGACGATGTGCGCCAGCTCGCCGCGATGCCCGGCCTGTATGGCACCATCATCGGCAAGGCGCTCTACGACGGCTGCATCACCGGCGACCTCCGCCCGCTCGTCGCCGCCTGATAACTTGCGGCGCGCGGACTCCGCGCTTACGCTGGGGGCATCCCACCATGAAACGCCGCGATTTTCTCAAGACGGCCTTCGGGGCAGCCGCCGTCACCTCGTTCAGCCGCTCGTTCGCCGCCGAGCCCGCGGCTTCATTCAAAGCCACGGACCGGATTTTTCTCGGTCCGCGCAAAATCGAATGCTCCCGCCTCTTCCTCGGCACGGGCACGAATGGCTGGAACCACCAGTCGAATCAAACCCGCCAGCTCGGCATCCAGGGTCTCGCGGACTTTTTTCGCGCCGCGTTTGACGAAGGCCTCACTTCCTGGGACAGCGCCGATCAATACGGCTCGCATCCCCATCTCGCGAAAGCGCTCGCCGATGGCGTGCCGCGTAACAAAGTCACCATTCTCACGAAAAGCCGCGCAAAAACAGCTGATGCCATGCGCGCAGACATCGCCCGTTTCCAGGAGGAACTCGGTACCAAAACCCTCGACATCCTGCTGCTGCATTGCCTCGAGGATCCCGACTGGACGACAAAAATGCGTCCCGTGATGGATATCGTGGACGAGTTCCAGGAGAAAGGCGTCGTACGCACGAAGGGCGTTTCCTGCCACAGCCTCGGCGCGTTGAAAGCCGCTGCGAAGGAGCCATGGGTGGAGGTGGATCTCGCTCGCATCAATCCTCACGGCGCCGTGATGGACGCCGACCCGAAGACCGTCGTGCCCGTGCTCCGCGAAATGAAAGCCGCCGGCAAGGGCGTGATCGGCATGAAAATTTTTGGCGCCGGCCAGCTCGTGGATCGCCGCGACGAATGCCTGCGCTACGTGCTGAACCTCGATTGCGTGGACGCATTCACGATCGGCTGCGAGAGCGCGGCCCAGCGGCAGGAATTGCTCACAAAAATTTCCCGCACACCCCGCATCCCCGGCGGGCAAACGGCCTGACCGTTCGTTACGGCGCCGGTGTCGCGGCGGGCGGCGTGAGCGCGATTTCGTGGAGATTCTTGTAGGCCTCCTCCAGCATCGTTTTCGCCGAATAAACGTCGGGCTCGCCCGTCGAGGGATCGCCCTTGAAAATCAGCGCGCGCGCCGATGCGATGTGCGTCGCCACATCCAGAAAGTCCGCGGGATTTCCGCCATACAACGCCGCAAGAATGCGTGAAATCGGAGGTGCAATGTCCGCTGGCGGATTGCCGTCCAGCTCGAGCAGCCGCCATGCAAATTCCTCACGAGCCAGTGCGTCGGTATTGATATCCAGCTTCGCCTGCTTTTTGATCCACGTGTATTTTTCCGTAAACGACTGGATCGAGCGGCCTTCCTCGGTGGCATCGGCATTCTCGCCGCGCGAGAGCATGAGACTCTTCAGCGCCGCCCCCTGGCTTTGGGCGATTCGAAACGCCGAAGTCGGATCAAAGTGATATTGCGACGAGTAGATTTTAAAGCGTGCCTTCCACGCATCGAATCCCTTGTCGGCCTTCTGCGCCTGCCAGCTCGCTACCTCCAAAGCTGCAAGTTTGACAGGGTCGAATGCCTTCATGTCCGCTGTGCGCGGCCACAATAGGAAGACGATGAATGCGAGAACACCGAGGAGGAGGAGTTTCGTAATTGGGCGCATGGCGAATTTGTAACGGTGGCAAAAATGCCTGTCCCTTGCCATTGCGGCCAGCGATTTTTGCGGTGGACGTTCACCTTCGCGCGCAACAACCTTTTACCAATATATGCTTCTCACCCTGCCCGAACTCGCCGCAGAGGCCGCGCGCTTGCGTGCCGACGGCCGCCGCCTCGTGCTCACGAATGGCTGCTTCGACATCCTCCACGTCGGGCATGTGGACTATCTCGAGCGGTCCCGCGCACTCGGCGACGCGCTCGCTGTCGCGGTGAATTCCGATAATTCTGTGCGCGGATTGAAAGGCCCGGGCCGCCCCGTCAATTGCGAGGGGGACCGCGCCCGCGTTCTCTCCGCATTACGATGCGTGGATTTTGTCGTCGTCTTCGATTCGCCACGCGCCACCAAAGTCATCGCGGCCGTCCGCCCCGCGCTCTACGCGAAAGGCGGCGACTACACGCCCGAATCGCTGAACCCCGAGGAACACGCCGCGCTCGACGAAGCCGGCACGGAAATCCACATCCTCCCGCTCGTTCCCGGCCGCTCGACCACCGCGATTCTCGCACGCGCCGCGAAGCCGTAATTTCCGCGTCCCGGAGTTACCGATCGCCGCGACGAATTAATTCCTACCCGCCGTATCCGCCGTAGTGGCGCACTCCGCGCCGCCACAGCCAGCTGCTCAGCGCAAACAGCGCCAGCATCCAGCCCGCCTGGACCGCAAGCCCGCTCCACATCGCGGCGCCGGACACTCTTCCCATCCAGATCGCCACGGGAAAATACAACTCATACGGAAACGGCAGCGCCATCAACACGCGCCGAAACGTCTCCGGCATCACATCAATCGGAAAAATCCGCCCGCTCAAAAAATATTCGAACGAGTAGAGAATGAACACGAGCGTCGAAATCTCCAGCACCCAGAACGCCAGCGTCGCCAGCACAAACGCGATGAGAAATTGGATCGCCGCCGCCATCACCAGCGACAGCGCAAATCCCGCCCACGCCGCGCCATCCGCCGGCAACCGCAAATCCCCCGGCAGCCACCACGCCACCAGCGCGAGCGGCGCCACCGCCACGCCCGCATACACCACGCGCGAACTCACAAACAAACTTGCCCGATACGCCCGGTAATTCAGCGGCCGCAGCAGGAACGAATTCATCCGCCCATCACGAATGTCCGCCGCGATCTGCCACTCGTCGTCCGCCGGACTCACCAGGCTCTCCACCACCGTCACCGCCACGAAATAAAAAACCATCGCGCCAAACGAATACCCGCTCACGTCCGAGCCACGCGCATCGAACAATGCCCGCCAGATCCAGATCGTCGCAGCCAGCGGAATCAATCCGAACGCCGCACGGATGAAAAAATTCCACCGATAAACAAATGCGTTCTGCACCCCGAGTGAGAATACCGTCGAATAAAGTGCAAGCCGCCCCGGCATCCCCATCATCTAATCCTCCATGCCCGCACGCCGCAAGCATCCCTCATAAGTCCCATCCCCTCTAAAGCCTGTATTTTCCTGATTTCCTGCTTTCTTTATTCCCCCATCGCGATTTCCTGATTTCCAAATTCAAAATCATCCTTCACCCTTCCGCTTTTCCGCCATGGCCGAATATCACACCTCCCACGAAGGACCCGTCACCATTCTCGAAATCAACGGTCGCATCGAGCCCGACAACTGGCAGGAACTCAATGCCGTCTTCAAAAAAATCATCGAGACGGAATCCACACGCCACCTCCTCGTGGACCTCGCCGGCCTCGAATACACCGCCAGCGCAGGCTTTCGCGAACTCTTCATGGTCGGCCGCGCCCTCTCCCGCAAAGGCGGCCACCTCGCCGTCTGCTCCCTCCAGGGCGAAGTCAAACGCGTTTTCGATCTCGCTGGGTTCGCCACCGCCTACCCGATTTTCGACGACCGCTCCTCCGCGCTCGCCTCGTTTCCGCTGAATTAACCTCAGCGCCGGAAAAGCCTCCCGGCAGCCTTGCTCCCCACGCAGTGCCCCCGCTTAAGCTCGAGCCGCTCCAACGCTCAAATAACAGAGTGAACCGCCAGCTTTTTCTCCCTGCTGCGTTCACCGACAATTGCCTCGCCAATTCCACAAAGTTTCGCATAGTGGCTCTCAGATGAGCCTCTGTGCAGATGGAACAGTCTTCGTCCATCAAAGGCGGTAGCATTCCCGGAACCAGTTCCCTTATAGGTCCTATTCGTCCTATAGGGTCCCATCACCCAGCATCCAGCGGCGATCTCACTGCCAACCCCGGCCGATTGAGCACATGCGTATAAATCATCGTCGTGCTCACATCGCTGTGCCCCAACAATTCCTGCACCGTCCGGATATCATATCCCGCCTCCAGCAAATGCGTCGCAAAACTATGTCGCAGCGCATGGCAGCTCACCCTCTTCGGAATCTCTGCCAGACGCGCCGCTTCATTCACTGCTTTCTGTAACGAATTTTCATGCAAGTGGTGCCTCCGCACCAAACCCGATTCCGGATCCACGGCCACCCGGGAAGCCGGAAAAACATATTGCCACAGCCACTCCTTTTCCGCCGTCGGCCATTTGCGGCGCAGGGCTTCCGGCATATGAACGCTCCCGTGACCACGCTTCAAATCTCCGTCGTGCAGCTCCTTCACCGCCGCCAAATGCGCACGTAAACTCTCCACCAGACTCATCGGCAACGTCGTCATCCGGTCCTTGTCGCCCTTTCCGCTCCGCACGACCACCTGCAGCGCCTCGAAATCCACATCCTTCACCCGCAGCCGCACGCACTCCATCAGCCTCAGCCCCGTCCCATACATCAACCGGGTCATCAGCGCATAAGGTTCACTCATTTCCTCGAAAAGCGCCGACGTTTCGCTCCGGGTCAAAACAACCGGCAATCGCCGCCGCTCAGCCGCCCGCTCCACCGCACCGATCTCCCCGAGATCCCGCTGCAACACCTCCCGGAAGAGATACACCAACGCATTCAGGGCCTGATTTTGCGTATTCGCCGAAACCTTCCGCACCACCGCCAGATACTCGAGAAAAATCCCCACCCGCTCCGCAGTGATCTCCTCCCGCCCAAGCGGGCGCCAGAAAATCAAAAACCGCTTCGTCCAATCCAGATACGTCCGCTCCGTTCGCGTCGCATAGTGCCCCCGCCGCAAGGAAATCCGCAACTCCGCCAAAAAACCCGCATACTTCACCGAAATCTCGCCTTCGTCCGAACGCCCTCCAAACCTCTCGCCCGCCGCCTCCTCGATCCGCCGGCGCCGCGCAATTCCCTGCCGGACAGCCTCGGAAAAATCCGGCCACTCCCGCGCCCAGGGCGCCTTCACGAAATCCTGCATCGCCAATTGAACTGCCCGCTCGCACTGCATCATTTGCCAATCGGCGGCGTTCCCCGCAGCCGCACGCCGAAGAAACGACTCCACATCCTCCGCCGTAGCCGCCATCAAATCCTTCTTGCGCAGCATCCGGCAAAACCGCCCGAGCCAAATCGAAAGCCATTTCCGCGTCGCCTCAGGTTCCAGCGAAAGCACCTGATTCCAAACCGCCACCTGATTCGCCAACAGCACACGTCCCCCAAAAGCCTCCGGGTCTTCCGAAATTCCCATATGGAGAGCCCCATCAAGGTGGCCTTCCTCCCAATCATCCCATTCCCCCGAAATGAACGCCCCATCCCAAGCCCACTCGTTACCAGTCAACCCAAGTCCCATTTCCATCACCCCACAAGACCAGTCAACATAGACAGAAGTCAAGCTATTTCCATATTCACATCTTCTGTCCAATATACTGTTCGGTCATATTAATAATGAATTCATCGACGCTACCGCGGTTCTAACTTGAAAGCACCGTCGGCAAAGACGACTGATCAATTATAATGAACCGCAAAGATCGTCCACCTTTGCTCAAGCTTTTAATCC
>JBOHXO010000230.1:0-3302 GCA_050737475.1 Chthoniobacterales bacterium | reverse complement strand
GAACATGCTCGTCACGGTCCACAACCGCGGAGCCGAGGCAGCCACGATTCACCTGCTGCCCCAGCTCGTCTTTCGCAACACCTGGTCGTGGAAGCACGACGCGCCGAAGCCGCGCATCGAAACGGATGGCAACGTCCTCAAAGCCACGCATCCCGATCTCGCCGAGTATCGCTTCCATGCGGAAAGCGTCGATGGGTGGTTGTTCACCGAGAACGAAACCAACGCGCAGCGGCTCTACGGCCAGCAGGCGGAAGGCTATTTCAAGGACGCCTTCCACGAGGCCGTCATCCACGGAAATCGCGACGCGGTGAATCCTGCGAACGCCGGCACAAAGGCCGCCGCGCACTTTATCCGCGAAATTCCCGCGGGCGGCTCGATCCAGATTCGCGCGAGCCTGCGCCCCGCCGCTGACGGCGATCCCTTTGGTGCGTTCGACGAAGTTTTAAGAAATCGTCGCGCCGAGGCCGACGCCTTTTACGCGGAATTGCAGAAAGGCATTGCGGACGAGGACGCCCGCCTCGTCCAGCGCCAGGCCCTCGCCGGCATGATCTGGAGCAAGCAGTATTTCTATTATGATATTCCCGAGTGGCTGAATGGCGATCCGACCCAGCCATCGCCGCCGGAAGGCCGCAAACACGGACGCAACGCGGAATGGAGCCACCTGAACAACGCGGACATCATCTCGATGCCCGACAAGTGGGAATACCCCTGGTATGCGGCGTGGGATCTCGCGTTTCACACCGTCGCGTTCGCACTCGTCGATCCCGATTTCGCCAAGTCGCAGCTCCTGCTCATGACGCGCGAATGGTATATGCATCCGAATGGACAACTACCCGCTTACGAGTGGGCGTTCGGCGACGTGAATCCGCCCGTGCATGCGTGGGCAACGTGGCGCGTCTTCGAGATGGACCGCGAAAAAGCCGGCGGCCCCGGCGACCTCGCGTTTCTCGAACGCGTCTTCCACAAGCTCATGCTCAACTTCACCTGGTGGGTGAACCGCAAGGACGCGCAGGGCCGCAACATCTTCCAGGGCGGCTTCCTCGGCCTCGACAACATCGGCGTCTTCGACCGCAGCGCACCGCTGCCCACCGGCGGCCACATCAACCAGGCCGACGGCACGAGCTGGATGGCCATGTATTCGCTGAACCTCATGCGCATCGCCCTCGAGCTCGCGCAGCACAATCCCGTTTACGAGGACATCGCGACGAAGTTCTTCGAGCACTTTCTGCACATCGCCGAAGCGATGAACAACATCGGCGAGAGTGGCATCGGACTTTGGTGCGATGAGGACAAATTTTACTACGACGTTCTGAATCTGCCCGACGGCCACATGGTGCCGCTCAAGGTCCGCTCCATGGTCGGCCTCATCCCGCTCTACGCGGTCGAGGTGCTCGAGCCGGAACTGCTCGCAAAAGTCCCCGCGTTCGCCGAGCGACTAAAGTGGTTCCTCAACTACCGTCCCGATCTCGCGAAGCTCGTCTCCCGCTGGCAGGACGCCGGCATGGGCGATACTCACCTGCTCTCGCTGCTGCGCGGCCACCGCATGAAATGCCTGCTGCGCCGCATGCTCGACGAAACGGAGTTCCTCTCCGCCTACGGCGTGCGCGCGATTTCCAAATTTCACGAGGCAAATCCCTACGTCTTCGGCTGCTGCGGCAACGAGGTCGGCGTGAGCTACCAGCCCGGGGAGTCCGAGTCCGGGCTCTTCGGCGGGAATTCGAATTGGCGCGGTCCGATTTGGATGCCGGTGAACTTCCTGCTCATCGAATCGCTGCGCCGCTTCCACCGTTATTACGGCGACGATTTCAAAATCGAATGCCCGACGGGCTCCGGCGTGTTCCTCTCGATCGCGGAGGTGGCAGACGAACTTTCCCGACGGCTCACGCAACTCTTTCTACGGAATAAAGACGGCCATCGCGCCGTCTTCCACGGGAACGAACGCATGCAGACCGATCCGCATTTCCGCGACCACGTGCTCTTTCATGAGTATTTCCATGGCGACACCGGCCGCGGCGTCGGCGCATCGCACCAGACAGGCTGGACCGGCCTCGTCGCAAATTTGCTGGCCCGATGAACGCGCTCGCCGCCTGCCTCGGAAAGCGCGCGTCCTACGCCGTGCGATTCGCGACTTCTGCCCGCGAAGTCGAGGCCGCGCTGCGCCTGCGCTACGAAGTCTTCAATCTGGAATTGCGCGAGGGACTGGAATCCTCGCACGCGACCGGCCAGGACGAAGATCCGTTCGACGCCTTTTGCGACCACCTCATCGTCACCGACGAAACAACGCGCGCCGTCGTCGGCACCTACCGCATGCAGACGGGAGAAATGGCTCGCCGGCATCTTGGCTATTACAGCGAGCAGGAATTCGAATTTTTGCCCTACGAGCCCATCCGTCCGCAGATCGTCGAGCTTGGCCGCGCCTGTGTGCATCGAGACCATCGCACGCTGCGAGTGATCAGCCTGCTTTGGCGCGCCATTGCCGATTACGCCACCGCGCACCATGCGCGTTACCTGATCGGCTGCGGTTCCCTGACCTCGCAGGACGCCGCGCTCGGCACGGCCATGTATCGTCGACTGGCGGTCGAGCACCTCGCCGCGCCGCATCTGCGCACAAATCCCGTGCCCGCCTTCATGCTGCCGACAGTCCCGGAACTGCGCGATTGCCCGGCGCCGCCCAAACTCCTCCGCGCCTACCTCGGCCTCGGCGCAAAAATCTGCGGCCCGCCCGCCATCGATCGCGAATTCAAAACCATCGACTTCCTCACCTTGATGGATTGTCGCAACCTGCCGGCCATCGTCAGCGGACATTTCCACGTCGAATGACCTCCGTGCGCGCCGCCATCCGCCTCGCTGCTCTCATCGGCCTCGTGCTGGTGAGCCTGCCTTCCGGCTTCACGAGCCGCACGCCGGCGCGACGCGCCCGCTGGATGCAACGCCTCAGCCGGCGCATTCTTCGCGTGCTCGGCGCAAAAGTGAAAATCCACGGCGCGATTCCAACGGAAGGCCTCATCGTCTCGAACCATCTCGGCTACCTCGACGTCTTCGTCATTGGGTCAGCCATCCCCGCGATCTTCGTCGCCAAAAGCGAGGTGAACGACTGGCCCGTTATCGGGCTGCTTTGCCGACTCTCCGGCACAATTTTCGTCGAACGCGGCCGCCGCACATCCGTGAGCGAGAGCCTGCCGCAAATTCGCAAGCGCCTCGACGCCGGCCTCCCCGTCGTCATTTTTCCGGAAGGCACGAGCAGCGCCGGCTCCACTGTCCTTCCATTCAAAACCTCATTGCTTGAGGCCGGCGTGCATCAC
>JBOHXO010000229.1:0-3597 GCA_050737475.1 Chthoniobacterales bacterium | reverse complement strand
GAATGGGGGCGAGCGTGTTGAAGATGAGCATCAATAGGTCCCCTGCGTCACGCCGAGTTGATGGGTGGCGCGCAACTTTTTCCACAACGCCCGGCCTTTGTCGCGGCCGTCCATGAGGTCGCGGTAGGCCGAGAGAATGTTCGCGGTTTCCACCGTATTTTCCTCGAGGAGTTCGACGCGAAAATGGCGGAGGCCCGCCGCCCAGAGATCGTCGAAGAATTTTGCGCCGGTTTGCGCGGCGGCATTGAAGAGCGTGTTGCGGCAGCCGACGTCGGCGCGCAGTGGGTGCTCGATGCCGACACGGTCGCGCAAGTGCACGCGATGTTTTTCGCAGGGACGTCCGCAGTCGAGAAACGACGTGCCCTTGCTCATGAACGCGGCGAACACGCAGTGCTCCATGTGAAACATCGGCATGTGCTGGTGAAGCGTGAGTTCGAGCCAGCCCGGAGGCACGGACCGGACGAGCGAGGCGACCTGGCCAATCGTGAGATCGTAGGAAACGGTGAGCCGCTCGAGGCCGTGCTGGCGGAAGATCGCGGCGGATGCGGGATTGGAAACGTTCAGCGAGAAGTCGCCGATTTTTCGCAGCGGCGAATTCTTGAAATACGCGATGGCTCCGACGTTGCGGATGAGCACGCCGTGAGGCCCGGCGTTTTCGATGAGTTTGAAGAATCCCTGCTCGCCGGCCTTTTGAATGCGGGGAGTGGCGAGGAAAATGGTTTTGCCAGCGGCGCGGGCGCGTTCGACGGCTTCGCCATAGCGGCGGATATCCTCGAAGTCCACGTAGATCAGATCGGCCGTCCCCGCGAGCGCTGCGTCGAGTTGCTCGAAGCTGCGGCACAGCACGGATAGAACGGGTTCGTTTGCAGCGGGGGGAGACGTGCGGATTTCCGAGAGGATTTCGTCGAGTGAAACGGCAGGCGTTTTTGAAGTCGGTCCGGGGAGCAAGGCGGCAACGGCCTCGCGGCGGAGGCGATTGAGTTCGGAGATCGGTGCGATGACGTTGCCCTCCAGGAGATTCTCGAGCGAGCTGAGGCGGAAAGGGGTCTCCTCGAGTTTTCCGAGATGGGTCGTCAGCTTTTCCGTTGTGAGCGGTTGCTTGATTGCGGCGTCGAGCGGTTGGATGGATTCGATAACGACGTTGCGTCCGTCTGCCGCAGCCTCGACAAGGAGCTTCTGGCCGGCTTTTCCGCGGATGGTGAAATGGATGGGGTGCTTGCGGTGTTCGCGCGCGGCGATGCGGCCGGCGAAGGTCGTGCGCAATTCGCGTGTGAGCGCGGGGTCATCGGTTTTCCACACGCGGTCACCGGTCTTGAGTTTTGAAAAATCAATGCGGCCATGCTCGAAGAAAAGCCGGTCGTCGCGGATTTGGTAGATGCGCCCACCCTGCTCGGCATTGGTGTCCTGGCCGGTGTCGAAGACGATTCCGTCGCCGGGCTTTAGTTTTTCGGAGCCTTCGATCTCAACGTGATCGCGGCTGATTTTTGTGATTTTTCCGAGGAAGACGCCGCGTTTTTTTCCATAGCGTGCGCCGACGAGTTCCTGGTGATTCACGCCGTGCATCCAACCGGGATAAAGACCGCGCGAGAAGGTCATCTCCAGGCGATACCAGTCGTCGTCGGTCGGCTCGCTTTGGCGCTCGGCAAGCGCGGCGTCAATGGCCTTGCGGTAGACGGATGTGATGGCTGCGACATACTCGGGCGACTTGAGGCGGCCTTCGATCTTGAAGCTTTTGATGCCGAGTTTGATGAGGTTTGGAATTTCGCGAACGGCCGCGAGATCCTGCGGCGAGAGCAGGTAACGCTTGTCGCCGAGGTCCTGCACGACGCCATCCACGATCAATTCGTAGGGCATGCGGCAGGCTTGCGCACACTCGCCGCGATTCGCGCTGCGCTGGCCGAGCGACTCGCTGGTGAGGCACTGGCCGGAGTAGGCGACGCACAATGCGCCGTGCACGAAGACCTCCAGCGGCATCGCGGCGGGATCGAATTTTTCGAATTCCCGCAACGACAACTCGCGCGAAAGGACGACTTGTTTGACGCCGAGACTCGTCGCGAATTCCACGCCCTCGGGTGAGGTGATCGTCATTTGTGTCGAGGCGTGAACTCGCAGGTTCGGCGTGAGACGTCGTGCGATGTCGGCGAGCCCGACGTCCTGCACGATGATGGCGTCCACGCCCGCGGATTCGAGCGCGTGAAGCTGCGACACGGCGTCGGGCAATTCGTCCGTGAAGACGAGGACATTGAACGTGACGTAGGCTTTGACGCCGTGGTTGTGCAGAAATTTCACGACCTCGGGCAGGTCGGACTCGGTGAAATTCTCGGCGCGCATGCGGGCGTTGAATTTGGAGAGGCCGAAATAAACGGCGTCCGCGCCATTCGCCACTGCGGCACGCACGCACTCCCAATCGCCGGCGGGGGCGAGGAGCTCGGGCGGGCCGGCGATGGTTTTTGATGCGATCATGCGCAGTTCGACGATACAACGGCCCTGTCCCAATTCCAATGCAGGCTCTTCAACCCACGAATATTCAGCTTATCGGCTCCGAACTCGCGATGGCATGGAGCGACGGTGCGGAGACTTTTTTCGAGTTGCAGGACTTGCGGCGTGCGTGCCCGTGCGCGGCATGCAATGGGGAGACGGACGTGATGGGCGATGTGGAGCGACCTCAAAAGGAATACACGTCGCGCAGCTTCGAACTGGCCGGTTATGAATTCGTGGGCGGCTACGGATTTCAGCCGCGCTGGGGCGACGGGCACTCGACGGGAATTTATTCGTTCGCCTATCTGCGCAAGCTGGCGGAAGTCGGCTGAGAGGGCGTCAATTCAAGACGTGCGCCGCAAAACACGCACGAGTTCGCGGCCTTCGCGCCCCGGGTAGGCGACTGCCGGAACGTATTCCTCGAGCAATTCAAAGTGGTCGCCGAACAAGCCATCCAGTTCTTCGCGGGTTGTGCCATATGGCGGGCCATCGTCCGGATGGTCGTGGCCGGGATCGAGGTAGAAGATGGCGAGCATGCGTCCGCCGGGCTTTAGAGCGGTCGCGGCGGCGGTGGCATATTTTTCGCGGTCGGCGGGATTGATCGCGCAGAAGCACGTATGCTCGAAGACCCAGTCGAGCGATTCCATCAAATCGGCCGGCAGTGCGAAGAAGTCGGCGGTGCGGTAATTTTCCGAACCGATGGCGGGATGGGATTTTGCGAGGGCGATTGCCGAGGGTGAAAGATCGAGTCCGATTGGCTGGGTGCCTGCGCGCGCAAGTTCGCGCACGTCGTGTCCGCTGCCGCAACCAGGGACGAGGACGCGTCCCTGAACTTCATGCCGCGCGAGCCAATCAATGAGCGGCGGTGCGGCGGAGCCTTTCTCCCACGGCATGTCGCCGGTCTGGTAGCGTCCCTCCCAGTCCATCTCAGCGCCTGCGCCAGCGGCTCCCAATGGCGACGCTGTATTGAAACTTGCGGGAATGTTCGCGAATCAAAAAAGGCAGGTCGGCCGTGTGCTCCAACTCGAAATGCGGCTCGAGCAATTGCCGCAACGCGTCGAAGCTGCGGCCGGTTTCCGGCGTGGCGCCAATCCAATTGGACTTCGGCGTGAATTCCTC
>JBOHXO010000228.1:0-4954 GCA_050737475.1 Chthoniobacterales bacterium | reverse complement strand
TAAATGGACCATCTATGCTTTTTGGGGCAGCTCGTGAAATTCTCCGCGCAGCTACAGGTCGCGGCCCATTCGCACCAGTGATTATTCCCTCCACCAACTTCTTGCAGCGGCTGCCAAAGTCAGAATCAAAATCTACTGACACATTAACGCCTGACAAAGCAAAGCCCGCGTCAATCGAAAGATCCACGAAGAAGACACACAGTAAACCCCCTTCCAAATAGTATTGTTATTTGGTTTTTAAAAGCATAAATCGCCTATCTCTTCAGGATGTTTTTAAGATCACTAGCAATTCATAATCTAGGACCATTTTCGAAGGATCCCATTTTATTCGAACCACACGTTACAGTTATTACTGGAACCAACGATGCAGGTAAAACATCATTACTGAATATCATTCAAGCTGCTTTCTCAACCTCCAACGACGAGGTTATCGGTGAACGAGATATCAATCTTGATTACCTTTCTGAATGTAAAACGCCTTGGACGGAAGACCCAGACTTAGTCGTCGAGGCGGCCCTCTATGAAGGGGATAAAGATGCTGATGTAAGAATTCATTTGCGGCGGCAATACTGGCAAAAAGAAAGTCGCTATAAAGGAACCGGTTACAGCGGCTCATTAGCAAACAAGCTAAATAAATTGCCGAAAGTTGTGATGGTAAGACCTGGGCAAGATCCAGGCATTCGACAAACCATAAATCTCTCCGATTTAAATTCAACAGAGGAGCGTTTAGTTAATACGGCTTTCGGTGTTAATTTCTCCTGCGAGGCTTTAGAGGCACTTTCAGATTTAAGCTTTCAAAATACAATCACTCGGGCCGAGAGTGAATTAAATCGGCGCCTAAACACATTCCTACCGCCAACGCTAAATTACAGATTTCGATTCACAACATTTTCAGACAAGCGCAGAGAGCTCAACGTTAGTTTGGTGGACGGAAATGACGCGACTACGGGATTAATTCACCGCGGACGCGGCATTCAAGTTATGGTAGATCTTCTTGGCTCTTTGGCTGTCGAGAACCTTGGGAGTGGCACGATACTTCTACTAATTGATGAGCCTGAGGCGCACCTCCACGCTGATGCTCAGCATAGCCTTAGAAACGCTTTAGAAAAGCTTGGCGACGGAAATGAGGTGCAAGTTATCTATGTAACTCATAGTCCATGCATGGTAAATAGTTTACGTCCTGAAAGCGTGCGTCTTGTGACACGGCAAAAAAGAAATGATCGTGTCTTTTCAATAGTTGAAAACACACCCTATGCGGAAAGTTTCAAAGCAGTTCGCTCATCGCTGGGGCTTTCTCCCGCAGATTCACTCCTCTATGCGCCTGTCACAATTTTAGTAGAGGGAAAAACAGAGGTGCTTTGCCTTCCTGCGCTCCTGCAAAAAATATCCGATAAGGTATCGGATGTCGAAACATTACTTTCTCAATGTATAATCGTGGAGGCAACCGGGACAGGAAATCTAGACAATTTATGTAGAATAGCAAAAGGGCAAGGAACCTCTGTCATTGCCTATATCGATGGTGATCGTGCAACTCGTTGGAAATCCGTTCTCAGAAAGCACCATCCAGAAATTCCAGTTCTCGAAAGCGTTGCTAATGGCGAATTCGAGCAGATTATCCCAGTTTCAAGCTACTTCGCAGCGATACGCAAGTTAGTCAACGACGAGAGGATAGAAGTGGCGAACTGGGAGGAATGGATCGCTCAAGCAAATCTTCCTCCGCTGTTGTCTTTTACCAAAAAAATTGACCGATGGCTTGAAGATGAATTGCGGTTACCCAGTTTGAACAAGCCACTGACGATGTATGAAGCTTGCCGAGATAGTGCGAAAGACGAAATAGAATCCATCTCTCTCTTGGCCCTGCTCGAGCAAATACGAATCGCACTCCGATGACTCTTGATGAAGAGTGATCGCAGTCCTAACTAGAGAGGATAGCCAGCAAGTGGACCGAACGCGGTAGGATGCGGACTTCTCGCGAGGCAGGCTGATATCTCCGCGACATGATTGTTTCCCGGAGCGGCTTGTGCTGGAGTGGCGTGCGATATGATCTTCGCCGTCGCCAATCCGGAGGTCGCCGCGGCTCTTCCGGGGTTGCCGGTGTGGCTGGAACTCACCGCGATGGGCGTCTCCGGGTTTTTCGGCGGCGTGCTTGCCGCGAGCCGGAATACGCCGGCCTTCGGAATCGTCATCGGCGGGCTGGTGGTCGGGCTTGGCGGCGGAGTCATTCGCGACGTGATGCTCAACGTCATGCCAGCCGCCATCGCCCAATGGTATTTGATTCCCGCGGTGGGCCTCGCGGCATTGCTCGGCGGGCTTTGCAGCGGCGTGATCGAAAAATCGCGCAATTCCGTCGTCGTGCTGCAGGCGCTTTCCCTCGGATTGCTCGTCGTCATCGGTTGCGAGAAGGCGACCGACTTCCATGTCTCGTCATGGGCCGTCGTGGCAATGGGCATGATCACGGCCTCAGCCGGTGGCGCAATGCTGGACGCGCTCTCCGGCATGCGCGCCGCGCTCCTCAGCCAGGGACACCTTCATTTGACGACCCTCGCCGCCGGAGCCGTGGCATTCGTCGGCCTTGACCACAGCATGTCCACGCTGGCCGCGGAAATTTGCACCGTCGCGCTCGTCGTCGCCCTGCGCATCCTCAGCCTCCGCCACGGCTGGAGCTGCCCGGAACTGCCGAAGGCGGCCTCAACGGATTCCTGAAAAAGAGCGATTCTCTCGCGCTGCGAACGCGTTGCCTAGGAATTTGCCGCGAGCCATGCGGCATACGCCGCCTCGTCAATCTCGCTTGCCGCGAGCGCCAGCGTCTTAAGCACGGCCTCCGCCTCGGTCGCGCGAAAGGTCAGTCCATTCCGCTCGAGAAAACCCGCGCCCATCATGAACCCCGTCCGCTTGTTCCCGTCGAGAAACGGATGATTTTTCACGATGCCCGCCGCATAGGCCGCTGCCATCTCCGCCAGCGTCGGCTTGCCGTAATGGAAAAGCTGCTGCGGCCGCGCCAGCGCGGATTCGAGCAAGCCCACATCGCGAATCCCGGCAGCCCCGCCGTAATCCGCAAGCATGAGGTCGTGGAGCGCGAGGCACTCCTCCTTCGTCAGCCAGTAAGGCTCGGTCACTTCGCCAGCTCGCGGAGCGCGTTGCGGTAGCGCCGGTTCAGCGACTCGAACGTCGCCATCGTCTTGTCGAACTCCGGGCTCGCCGCCGTGAGCCGCACGCCATCCTGCGCCTCGGTCAACGTGAGTGTGTCTCCCTCGCCAACTTTGAGATGCGCCAGCGCCTCCTTCGGCAACAACACTCCAAACGAATTCCCCACCTTGCGAATCTTCACGTTCACGGTCATGAGGACAGTGTAGACACGGATGTTATTACAGCAAGTAGATAGCGTCGCTTTTATGAGTGAATCGAGGCGCTGAACAATCTCGAATCAGCCGCGACCAACTCCAGCAGTCAGAACTCCATTTTCATCAACTGTGTGGTCAAGAGGTGTGAGTCAATCCAAGTCCATGCCCTCTGCATCAGGATGATAAAATGCCCACCAAGATAGGGAATCGTAAAAAGTAAGACGGACAAGCACTGCCTTATTCTCGCTGTCATCAGCAATCGCGTAACGAAATACGCTGGGATTCGGACCATCGTCTTTCACACCAAGTCTGTTGAAGGGTTCCTGTAGATGCTCTGTCATCTCGGCAGATGCTTGGACCTTAGCGGGATCACGAGGATCGTTCCCTAGCCATGCAATTTTGAGAGGCTTCTCAAGTCTTTCGAATCGATCATAAAAATACACCCCTCGCGCGAGAAGCCGCATAAACCGTTTCATCCTGACGACATCCAATTTGCCCTCAAGATAGGAGCCATCCCTCCCAACAATTTCGGCATAAATGCGGCGAACAAGCGCACCACCTCGTTCACGAACGTCACGCTCCAAAGATCGCCGCAGTCGGTCAATAACCTCAGTCTGGTGGCTCTGCGCGCCGTGTAAAAGTGCAACATGGATTACAGCATAAAGATCGTCCCCAGCCTTTTCACAATTGTGCCGCTCGCAACTTGGAACCTTTATGAGGTTTTTCCGGAAATTCCCGTCAGGCGGGTGAAAGCACTTCGCTGGAATATGTTCCATCGACGTCTTCTTTGCCTTGCAAGCATAGCACTCCGGATAATCGCGCATAAGCTCATCGCGTCGGCCAACAAGAGGTGCCATTAGATCAAAGTAGCGTTGCAACATCCCTAGATCGAGGAATAGAGAGGCGATAGCCAAGTCCTCGACCGCAATTTCCTGCGCCTCGACTGCAACCAACCGCAATTTCCCTTGCGGCCTCGGCACGAAAGACGCTTCCTTTTTAGCAACATGTCAGACGCTTTTCAGACGGTTCGCACTTTCACCACAGGGGATGGCAGCACTGGGAAATATTTCTCGCTGCCGGCATTGGAGGAAAAAGGCGTCGGCCCGATCTCGCGCCTGCCGATCTCCATTCGCATCGTGCTCGAGTCCGTCCTGCGCAATTGCGACGGTAAGAAGGTCAACACGACCGACGTCGAGATGCTCGCAAATTGGAATGCCAAAGCCCCCGCGCTCGAGGAAATCCCGTTCGTCGTCGCGCGCATCGTCTTGCAGGACTTCACCGGCGTGCCGCTTCTCGTGGACCTCGCCGCCATGCGCAGCGCCGTGGCCCGCATGGACAAGAACCCCGGCGTGATCGAGCCGCTCGTGCCCGTGGACCTCGTGGTGGATCACTCGGTGCAGGTGGATTTCTTCGGCAGCGCGGAGGCGCTTCGCATGAACCTCGCGGTGGAATTCCAGCGCAACCGCGAGCGTTATCAATTTCTCAAGTGGGGCCAGCAGGCGTTCGAGACGTTCGGCGTCGTGCCGCCCGGCATCGGCATCGTCCACCAGGTGAACCTCGAATACCTCGCCAAGTGCGTGCTTGAGAAAAACGGCGTGTTCTATCCGGACACC
>JBOHXO010000227.1:0-9071 GCA_050737475.1 Chthoniobacterales bacterium | reverse complement strand
CTTGGAGCTCAGAATGGACTCGGGTTGAACATGGGGAATAGCGCGAACGCCGATATTGACGAAATTCGAATCGGAACCACCTACGCCGATGTCACGCCAGTGGCGGTTCCGGAGCCGGCTTCCCTCTCGCTGATCGGCTTGGGATTTCTGGCCGTCACATCAATTGCTCGTCGAAAGCCATCCCTGGCATAACGCAAGTCTCTCAATCCGCGGGGTAATTCGCGGCTCAGACTGGCTTTTTAAAACGTGAATCCAAACCCCACCTGCCACGCGCCGATGGGATCGCCCTGGGTGCGGTTGAGGTTGTAGCCGTAATCAATGCGAATCGCGCCGAGCGGCGTGTAAACGCGCAGTCCGGGCCCGACGCCGACCTGCAAATCCGTCGGCTGGATGTCGCTCGTCGCGGACCACAAATTGCCGGCGTCGGCGAAGGCGGCGACATAGATGTTGTTGAACACGGGCCACTGGACTTCGAGGTTGAAGAGCAGCATCGCGAGGCCGCCGATCGGGTCGCCGCCGGAATCCTTGGGTCCGAGCCCGTCGAGCTGGAAGCTGCGCACCGTGTCCGGCCCGCCGAGAAAAAATCGCTCCTGCACGGGCACGACCGACGTGTCGCCGTAGGGCAGCAGCACGCCGGCGCGATGATTGAAAACGACGAACGGCACGAAGGGATGCTCGGTGGTGATCTCGCGCAGCGGTTTGTAATAGGTGAACTGCGCCGAGAACCGCGCGAACGACACATCGCCAAGCAGCGCTTGCGACGCGAGCTCGGCCTCGTAGTTGAGGTAGTAGCCCTTCATGGGCGAGAGGATGTTGTTGCGCGTGTCGTAAGTCTGGCTGAACGAGATGCTGCCGAGCGTGTAATTCGGATCGGGGTCGTCGGGGTCGTCGCCGAAAATCACCGCGTCCGTCACGCGCTTCCAGCCATATTGAATGCGATAGCCGGTGAGGTTCGTGCTTTCGAAATTGCGGACGAGCGAGAGCGTGCTCCCATATTCGATGCCGCTATACGCCGGCTGTTCGCGCTTCGCGTAACTCACGCCGACCGATCCCTCGTAGTCCGTGCCGAACACCCACGGATCGGTGAGCGCCGCGGAAAATCCGTAGCTGCGCTGCGAGATGGACGCGTCCACGGAAAAGCGGTTGAGCGTGCCGGCGAAGTTGCGGTCAATGTAGTGAACCTCGGCAAATCCGCGGTCCCACTGGCTGTAGCCCACACCGAACTGGATGCGTTTCGCGCGTGTTTCCTTGAGCTTGAGCACGAGGTCCACTGTGCCGTCGGGATTTGGAATCCGCTCGACGTCGGCCTCCGAAAACGCGCCGCTGAACCACAGTCGTCGCGCGCCTTCGTCCACGGCCGAGGAATTGTAGAGATCACCCGGCTTCACGGCGAATCTCGTGCGAATGTCCTCGTCCTTCGTGTGCTGCACGCCCTCGACGCGGATCGCGCCGACCTTGTAGGTGCGGCCGGCGTTGACGTCGAACGCGACATCCACCTTGCCCGTCACGGCGTCCAGCGCTGCGGTGGTTGTGACCTCGGCGGTGGCGTAACCGTGGTTGCGCAACCAGTCCTGCACGCGCGTGCGCATGAGCGATTCCTGGTTCCGCTGGTAGGGCTGGTTGAGATATTCCGCAAGCACTCCGCGCAGCGTCGCGTCGTCCAGCGGCGAGCCTGCGAAGGAAACCTCGCGCACGAAATAGCGCACGCCCTGCCTGATCGTGACGGTGAGATTCACAAGGCCCTTCACCGCCTCGGAGGGGTCGGAAACGTCAGCCTCCGCGAGAAGGTAGCCTTTTTGCGCAAGCGCGGTGACGATGGCCGCACCGCCCGCCTCGACCGCGCTCTCGACGTAGCGCATCCGCCCAAACGGTCGCAGTGTCGCCTGGCGCACCGCAGCATCGAAAATCTCGCGCAGCCGCGGCGGCGGCAAGATGGACTCGCCTTCAAAGGTCACGTTGCCGATGAAATCCTGCGCGCCCTCGTCAATTGCGAAGAGCACCGACGGCGGATGCCGCGGGGTGAAAGTATAGGCGACATGCGCCTCGCGAAAGCCGCGTGAGAAATAAAATTCGCGCAGGAAATACGCAGCGTCGTCGGCCTCGGTGACGTCGAAGTCGTCGCCAAGCGTGACGTAGTAACGGTTCCGCAAAATCGCGACGAGCTGCGGCGCGGAAAACGAGTGATTGCCCTCGAACCGCACATCCCCGACCGGCGGAGGCGGCTTGCCCCACAATCCAAAGAGCGCCACCACGGTGAGGAACGCTCCTCCCATGGCTACCTCAGCTTGATGGTGTATTGGACGCCGGCGTTGTAGAAGCCGTAGCCGTCGCGTCCCGTCGTGAGCGAAAAGCTGTCCGTGAGGCGCATCTCGCTCATGAGCGAGGAGGCCTGCGAGGTGTCCTTCGGCGGAACGACGCGCACGCTGAGACGGTTCACAAAATCATTGAGGTCAATGCCCATCGGCTCGAATTGCCGCGCGATGCTGCGCAGCAAAATGATTCCCCCCTGCCCCGCCGCGGCCTCGCCAAGCCCGGAGCCGCTCAAGCCCGCGGGCGTGAGACCGGTGGTGAGCAGGAAGATGAGGTTTTCCTGCGAGAGCGGCGGATCGGAACGCAGCGAGAGATTGGATTGGTCCAACGGCCCGTAGGCATACAACTGCACGTTGTAGCCGGAGACTTCGCTGCGGGCGCGCACGTCCATCAAGGGCATGAATGGATTTTGCTCGTTGAAATAAATACGGCCCTCGGGAATCAAGAGCGTGCTCGCGGGCAGGTAGGCCTGGAGATTTTTCAACATGACTGCGCCGTCGAGGAAGGGCGCGCCGAGCGTGCCGCGCAGCGTGAGCTCGGAGGAAATTTCTCCGGTGGCGAGGTTGCCCATGAGGAGGAATGGCGTGCCGTTGCGAATGGCAACATCGAGTTTCCATGCAGCCCAGGGCGGAGGCACGAGGCCGGCGAGAACCGGCGCAACGAAGATCGGGCCGTTCACCGGGCTCTGCACGATCAGCGGCGTGACCTCGAGTTTTTTGAAAATGCGGCCGTCCACGAGTTGCACGCTGCCGGTCACGGAACCGGATTCGCCGCGGCCCTGCGCGCGGATGTCGAGATTGGCGCGCAGCCGCAAGCCGGGGTCGCGCGCGAGCAGGACTTTCGTGCCGGTGAGGTGAACGTCGAGGCTGGGATTTTTGGGATCCTTGATGTCCGCGCCCCCCGTGACTTCAAAAGGTCCGGCGCCCACTTCGCCGCGCAGCGATTGGATCGTGACGTGCTCGGTGTCCATCGTGATCCGGCCGTTGAGCGCGTTGACGCGCGGCGAATTCGTGTCCATCTCGATGTCGCCACCCGTTAGTCCGATTTCGCCGACGATCCTGGGCGCATTCAACTTTCCGTCCACGTTGAGATTTCCGGAAAGAGTTCCTTCGAGCCGTCGGGCTGTCGGGAAGCGGATGCGCAAAATCTCGAGACTCGTGCGCGGGAAATCCACCTTCGCGTGAATCGGCGCGTCCTCGTGGAAGAGCCGCACGCCGCCGTCCTTCGTTTCCTCGTAGGCGAATGGCATTCCGGCATCGAGCGTGAGCGGCTGGAAGCCGCGCGTCTGGGCGGATCCGCTGAGCGCGAGCTTGCCGTCGGTGGTGGCGAGCGCGATGTCGGCGTTTGTCTGCGGAAGCGTGAATTTGTCCACGGTGGCGGTGAGATCGCGTGCGGTGAATCGTCCGGAGAGATTGAGTTTGGACACGGTGCCGGAAGCGCCGAGGTTCAATCGCACCTTGCCATGCAACGTCGCCTCCTGGCCCGCCATCCGGATGAGATCGGCGATGGGCAGATCGCCCGAGGTGAAGGCGGCGGAGACGGGCTTGTCGGCGGCCAGCGCCTGCGCGAACGTTTTTCCGGAGGCGAGTGCAAAAAGATCGAGCGGCACAGAAGCCTCGCCGCCGAGCAGGCCGAGGTCGCCGCGCTTCAGCGTGAGGCCGGCGATTTTCACGCCTCCGGAGGAAATCGAGAGCTGCGATTTCAACTCGAGCGCGCCGTGCGTGAGACGGACGGTTTTGAAATAGACGTTGCCCGGCGAATACGTGCCGCCGAATTCGCCGGTGAGGCCGTTGGGCGTGACGCTCGTCATCACATTGTCGAGCCGCACATTGAACGCGCCCGAGTGAGCCTCGACGGTGCCGTCGCCCTGCCAGTTGATGGTCGCGGCGCCGGTGAACACATTTTGCGCCACGGCCTCGCCAGCGAACGGGGTGTAAATTCCAAGGTCGAGAATGCTCGCCCGAATCGAGCCTTTGTAGCGGTGCGGCGAACGCACATCCAGCGAGCCGTTCGCCTCCATCCGGTCGTCCCCGGCCCAGACCTCCGCGTAGGGCACCTGCAATTCCTGATTCTTCGCGATGATCGAAATGCGCGCGGACGCCGGCGGCAGCGATTCGTAGGCAATGCCGCTCGCCTCGCCGTTGATGTAACCGCTCATTTGCCCGTTGTCGCCCTGGATGGAACCCTGCACGTAGAACCGCCCGCCAAGCTGATCGAATGGCGGTCCGGCAAGCGCGGCGAGCGTGCGAAGGTCGCGCACGTCGGCGGAAATATTCAGCACATAATGCGAGCGCGGCAGGTCCTTGAGCTGGGGCGTGACGGCGAGTTCGCCGCCGGCGGAGATTCGGTTGTCGGCCTGCGTGAGATCAAAGCCGGTGACGTAAAGCCGCCGGCCGATGTAATTCACATTGGCCGTGAGCGACTGCCAGCCGCGCTCGTTCCAGCGGAAATTCTCGGCGGAAAGCCGCAGCGAGATTTCGTTGTCGATGGGATGATCGGGATTTCCGCGGAAGGTGATGCGCGCGTCGCGAATGATGCCGTCGGCGTGCACGGGCAGTGCGATCAAGCCCGGGACCGGCTTCACCGGCAGGTTGCTGACAGCGACCGTGGCGTCGAGACGCACCTCGTGGTCCTCCTCGCCGAAGATGACGTTGCCACGCACGCCGCCGCCGTAGGCGCGCAAATCCCAGTCGAGCGAAACGCCGCCGATGTTCACGAGGTTCGCGACAAAATCGTGCAGCACGATGTCCTTCCGCACGTGCAGGCCCGAGAGATACATCGCGCCGTGCTTCCACGCGGTCTCTGCGCTCCCGTCCAGAATTTCCTGGTGGATCGAGCCCGCCTCGATGAGTGCGGATTTGATCTGGAGCCGCCTGCTTGCGCCCTCGTCGAAATCCGCGTTCACGCCGGAGAGCGTGTAGGACTGGCCGTCGGCAAGGAACACGGCGTTGCTGGAAAGCAGGCGCAGCCGTTTCGGCAGGAATCGCAGCGTGAGCGCCGCGACCTGCTCCTGCTGCTCGCGAGTAAGCGACGGCAACGGCTGCGGAATGAGCGAAGTTCGACGAAAATCGAACGTGCCGTCCAGTTCCTCGACCTCGAGGCCGCGAAAGACGCGCCCGTCGCCAAACAAAATTTCCCAAACCGTCCCCGGGCTGAGCGTGATGCGTTTCGCGACGGCATTCGTCCGCGACGAGGGCGGGTTCGTGACGCGGAACCGCACGTCGCGCAGCTCGATCGGGCGGAACAAATGCAGGCGGATCGTGCCCGCCTCGAGTTCGAGGCCCAGCTTCGGTCCGAAATACCCGAGCGCCTTGCGCGCACCCCAGACAAGTGCCGGCTCATGGCCGAACCAAAACCCGACGAGCAGGGCCAGCAGCACATACCGTCGCCAGTGGCGGCGGCGCTTTCGCGGCGGGCGGGGAGACGTTGGGGGCGTTACGGGATTAGCGGGGCCGGTTTCCACGGGAATCAGGCAGCGCAGGCTGCGGCTGTCAGGTTACACCGCAGAAATTGCGATTCCCCGAAAAAGATACAGCCCGCCGCAACCGAATGGTGCGACGGGCTGTTGTTCCCCCCAGAACAATCTTCTAATGCGGTCAAAGTAACAAATCGCACTCCCCACGCAAGAGGAAATTTCATTTTTTTTTGATAAATTTTCAACGTGTTCGACATCAACTATTTAAATTGCGCCGTTTTTGGACGCGATTCGCGTTTCAGCCACTCGATCTTATGCGTGAGCATCGTCTCTCCCTCAAAATCGAAGTAGCCGAGGAAGTTGCGTCCCTCGATCACTCCGGGCAACCAATGTGCATCATCGGCCCACATTTCTTCAAATGGGATCTTATCCAGACGCGTCCACAGAGGCGCGGCCTCGTCGGTCTCGACTGCCTCGCCCTCGCAATCCAGCGCGGTGAAGACAGCGCAATGCAGCGCGTAGCCGTCCACGAATTGAAAATGCAGGTCGCCGCGCCATTCCGGCTCGAGCGGGGTGACGTGCAATTCCTCCTGCGTCTCGCGGACCGCGCATTCCATCGGCGATTCCCCCGGCTCGAGGCGGCCGCCCGGGGCATTCACCTTGCCGGCCCCGAGGCCTCGTTTTTTGCGGATGAGCAGGATTTCGTCGCCGCGCAGCACGAAGCACAGCGTCGCCCGTTCCGTCGGCTGCCATGCGGTCCAGTCCCTGCCCGTTTCAGGCGCGCTGTCCATCGTTCAATACCCGCCGATTGTCGGCAGGAGCTGGCCGCTGATCATGCGATCCATCGAGAGCCGCCCACCGCCGAGGAAGAACAACGCGAGCGCCACCATGAGCAGCGAAAGCGGAAACTCGCTCGATTCGAAACCTTTCGACACATGCACGTAATGCAGCGCGCCCGCCATCACGACGATCACGCCAAGCGACGCCAGGCGCGTGAGAAAACCGAAGAACATTGCGATGCAAACCAGAATCTCCGTGAGCATCACCGCGACGGTGACTCCGGCGGGAAATCCATTCGCGCTCCATTTTTGAAGCGTCACCGACCAGCCCGGGCCGCCGAACAGGCCAAATGCCTTTTGCCCGCCATGGTAGAAAAAAATAGCCGCAAGCAGCATCCGCAGAATGAAGGGACCAAAGCTCTTGGGAGTCGCAAAGATTGCGTAAACGGGGTTGCTCGACACGGCGCAGCGTATAACAGCATGGTTTTTCCCCGAAAAGCAAAACAACCGCACGGCACATTCCGCAACGGTGAACGTGGATGCAAATTTCCGATGGCCTAGGAGCACGATTTTTGCTGAGCATTCGCGCCATGCGAACAAATGCGATCGTTGCCGGGGTGCTGACGTGGGTGGGACTGGTGGCTTCGGGCTTCTGCCAGGAGATGTCACCCGAGGACGCCGCGAAGAAACTGCTCGACACTCTTCACTACCAGACGGGCACCGTCAAAATCGGCGGCGACATCGCCACGCTGACCCTGCCCGATTCGCTGCAATACCTCGACCCAAAGGACGCACGCACCGTCCTGGTGGACCTCTGGGGCAACGTCCCCGAGACCCACGACACGCTCGGCATGATCGTGCCGAAAGGCGTGAGCCTGATCGCCAGCAACTCGTGGGCCGTCGTGATCACCTACGAGGAAGACGGCCACGTGAAGGACGACGATGCCGAGAAAATCAATTACGACAAACTGCTCGCGGAGATGAAAAAATCCACCTCAGAGGAAAGCGCGGAGCGCGTGAAAAAAGGTTACGAGCCCATCAAGCTCGTCGGGTGGGGCGCTCCGCCGAAATACGACCGCGAAGGCAAAAAGCTCTATTGGGCGCAGGAACTCGAGTTCAACAACAACCCCAACCACACGCTCAACTACAACATCCGCATCCTCGGCCGGAAAGGCGTGCTCGTGCTCAATGCCATCGCTGCGCAGCAGGACTTGCCTGTGATCGAGGCCGCCACGCCCGAGTTGCTCTCGGCGGTTTCGTTCAATCCCGGTAATCGTTACGCCGACTTCGATTCCTCGACCGACAAGATCGCCGCCTACGGCATTGCCGCACTCGTCGCCGGCGGGGTGGCCGCGAAAGCCGGGTTTTTCAAGCTGCTCTGGGTCGGCATCCTCGCATTCAAGAAATTCATCATCATCGGAATCGCAGCGATCGGCGGGCTGGTGGCAAAGATTTTCAAGAAAAACCCGACGGCCTGAGTTTCCGCACCATACGACCGGCCGGTGACCCGCAGGCGATCTGTGCATGGGAGGCAATGGCCGCATGCAAACGCAAAATATCGTCCTGATACCACCGAGCGACGAGCAGGCGTATCCCGTTTTTCACGTCGCAAAGGAACTCGCCGGCGCATTTCTCGCGCACCTTGCCGATCGCGGCATCGAAGTGCGGGACACACCGATGCCCGTCGGGCGCCTCGGGCCGAAATCCCAAAACGTCGTCGAAATCGAACTCCTGGACGAATCACATCCGATCCCGGATCTGGAAGCCGCAGTGGACGATTTCTTCGTGTCGAGGACCGTGAGCAACGAGTAACTGCGCGCTCGACCGGCGGTCGCCAGCGGACCAAGCTGCGCGCACGTTCCTCCTCCCCATGAGCAACACGCAGCAACTCATGCCGCCATCGAACCGCGTTGACACCCAGCCCGCCATGCTGCCGTGGTGGCGGCGCATCGGCACGCGCGTGCTCGCGACCAGCATTCTCATTCACGTGCTGTTCGCGCTCATCGCGGGATATTTCATCATCCGACATTTCGAGCCGAAGCCAGATCATGTCGTGGTCGCCGCGCCGGAACCCGAAAAGCACACCTTCTTCAACGGCGGCAGCAGCAGCGCCGCGCGGCAGGTGATCACCACGGTCAATCCGACCGCAAAAATTCCGGTCCCCGAATCAGAGGACGATGCCCCGCCCTCGCTGGTCGCACCACTTGGGCCGGCCGGCACGCAGCCCGGAGCCATCGGAGCTCTTACGATTGATACGAGCCTGAAAGCGCCCGCGCCCTTCGGCGGACAGGAAATCAAGGACGGGCTGGCGGGACGTTTTTACGACCTCAAGCAGGACCGCGCGCATCGTCCCACCGGCATGAACATGACCGTCTACGCGGACACCGTGAAAAAATACGTCGCCGGTGGCTGGCAGGATCACGACCTCGCGCGCTTTTTTTCAAGCGGCGCGACGCTCGGAATCTACGATTTCTTCATTCCAAACATGGACGCCGCCGAGGGCCCCGCCGCCTTCCGTATGGAAAAGAAAGTCACGCCCACCATGTGGCTCGCGCACTATTGCGGCT
>JBOHXO010000226.1:0-3938 GCA_050737475.1 Chthoniobacterales bacterium | reverse complement strand
CCAATCCCAGCACGAGTTGGAAGATGCCGGCCCGCACATAGATGCCGCTGGTCTTCCCATACACCGCGCTCCCACGCACGACCATGTCGTTGATGCGGGCCACATCGGCCTCGCAACGATTTTTACACGCGCACGACAATCCGACTTCGGCAACGCACTCGTGGCACAATCCGCGTCCGCACGACTTGCAGATGCCCGCGGCATCGGCTTGGGAATGGGTGAAGCATTTCATGATTTTTGCAATGGGTGAACTTCGCGGGCTCAGTCGTCCTGCCAGGGCAGGTTGATCTGGGCGAGAAACTCCCAGTCGGAGTAACCGACCACCCGGCCGTCCACGGCCTTCGGGCCGTCCACACGGACTTTCGTGTGGATTCGCACGCGTGCCGTGGTGTCGTAGAACACCGAATAATCAACCTTGAAGTGCCGCAATTCCGCGCCGGACACGGCCACGTCGGCCGGGCCCAACTGGAGGATCAACTCGTGGAGGAAGACCGGACCGTCGATGAGATGATGCTGGCGCAACTTCTGATCCCGAATGACCAGATGCGGCTCGAAGAGCTGGTGAAAATCCACCCGGCGCAGGCGTGCCGTGTGGTCGTCGAGATCAATGTCCGCCTCGAAAATTGGAGCGTTCTGCCCGTTTTTGAGGGACTCAATCAACTCGATGTGCAGCAGGTTGTGGTGGGTGAAATGAAATTTCGCGACGCCGCGAGAACTCGATTTTACCGAGGCCCCGCTCCAAGTAACTCCGTCCAAACTCGCAGTGAAATCGCCATGCTGGTTTCGCACGAGTTCGTCCTGAGCCTGCAACGCCGGCGCAAGGATCGTCAGGCCGACGACCATCCATCCCCGCCATGCCCGCAGCCAATGTGTTTTCATATTGCCGGAGAAGTATGTTCCGCGCCGCAGTTCCAGCAAATCTCGAAACCGCCGGGAACCTCCTCGTGGCACGACGCGCAGGTCCAATCCGGCAGGTTCTGCGGCGTGCCATCGCGGATTTCGACGATCATCGCCTTCGCCCGCTCGAAGTCCTCGTCGTTGATCACACACAGGACGGGAAAGAACAGTCCGCTCGGCATCTCCGCCATGGTCGTGTTCGTATTTTGATTGCGCACGAAGCACGGGATGCCCGCCGCTTCGAGCGTTGATTGAAACAGCCCGACGCGCGCGGGCTCCCGGTCGCAAAAAACTGGCTTCATGTTTCCTCAAGCTATCTCGTAGAGCTCGATTGGCAATCCATCGGGATCTGCACCTCTGCGTGAGCTTTGGATCTTGTCCGGCTACCCTTCGCGGCTTCGCGTGAGATTAAACAAACATCACGCCGTGGGCGCGGGCGGGAGCGGGGCGGGCTTTGCGGGCTCCTCTTCCTCTTTCTTCGGGCTGAGTTTTTCCACGACGTAGAACGTCACGGGAATCAGGAAGATCGCGAGGAACGTCGCCGCGAGCATGCCGCCGATCACCGCCGTGCCGAGGACGCGGCGCGACACGGCGCCGGAGCCGGTGGCAATGGCGAGCGGCACGCAGCCGAGGATGAAGGCGAATGCCGTCATGAGGATCGGACGCAGGCGGAGCTTGGCTCCGGCGAGCGCGGCGTCGAGGAGCGGCTTGCCTTTTTCGTATTCGTCCTTCGCGAACTCGACGATGAGGATCGCGTTCTTCGCGGTGAGGCCGATGAGCATGATGAGGCCGATCTGCGCGTAAACGTCGTTCTGGTAATAGTCGCTCTGGTAGCGGCGCAGCGTGAGCGCGACGTAGGCGCCGAAGACGGCGATGGGCGTGCCGAGCAGCACGCTGAAGGGCAGCGTCCAGCTCTCGTATTGCGCGGCGAGAATCAAAAATACGAAGAGCAGCGAGAGGCCGAAGATGACGGTGGGCGGCACGCCGAGCGCGGCCTGCTGCTCCTGGTAGCTCATGCCGTAATAGTCGTAGCCCATCTCGCCGGGCATGGTTTGCTTGAAGACTTCCTCGAGCGCGGCCATGCCCTGCCCGCTGCTCACGCCGGGCGCGGTGGAGGCGTTGATCATGGCGCTGCGATACATGTTGTAGCGCAGCGTGAATTCGGGGCCGTTGCGCGGCGCGACATCAACCACCGCGGAGAGCGGCACGGAGGTGCCCTGTTTGTTGCGCACGTAAAAGAGGCCCATCTGCTGGATATCGGTGCGGAAGTCGCCGTCGGCGGCGAGATAGACCTGCCACTGGAGGCCGAAGCGGTTGAAATAGTTGATGAACACGCCGCCGAGGAAGGCCTGCAGCGTCTGGTAAACATCGCTCACCTCCACGCCCTGCTTGAGCGCTTTCTCGATGTTCACGGTGACGCCGATCTGCGGGACGGCGGGCAGCAATTGCGTGGAGATGCGGCTGAACTCAGGGCGCTTCGCACAGGCCTCGAGGAAGGTCTGCGTCTGCTGCGCGAGGAACGGAACGGTGCCGCCGGAGCGGTCCTCGAGAATGAACGTGATGCCGCCGGCGGTGCCAATGCCGGGAATGGCGGGCGGCGGGAAGGCAAAGCCCACGCCGCCGGGGAGGTGCGAGAACTGGCCGTTGAGGCTGCGCAGGATGGAGGGGATCTGGAGCGGCTGGGTCTTGCGCTTGGACCAATCGGTAAGCGTGATGAAGAAGAACGAGCTGTAGGTCATCTGCACGGAGCTGAGCAGATTCAGGCCGACGATGGTGGTGACGCTTTGCACGCCGGGCGTCTTCTCGATGATGTCCTCCATCTGCTTCGCAACCTCGGAATTGCGCTGGAGCGAGGATGCCTGTGGAAGCTGCACGAGCGCGAAGAGGTAGCCCTGGTCCTCGTCCGGCACGAAGCTGCCGGGGAGCTTCGCGGCGAGGAAAACGCCGATGGCGGCGAACATGGCGAGCAGGAGAAGCGAGAACGCGGACTTGCGAATGAGGAAGTGGCAGGTGCCGACGTAGCCGGTCGTGGCGCGGCCGAAGACCTTGTTGAACCAGCCGAAGAAGGCGCCGAGCGGGCCGCGGGATTCCTGCTTCGGCCTGAGCAGCAGCGCGGAGAGCGCGGGGCTGAGCGTGAGCGCGTTGAACGCGGAGAGGATGACGGACACCGCGATCGTGATGGCGAACTGCTGGTAGAGCTGGCCCGTGATGCCGGGGATGAAGATCGTGGGGACGAAGACGGCGGTGAGGATGAGCGCGATGGCGATGACGGGCGACGAAACCTGCTCCATCGCGAGATAGGCGGCGTCCTTCGGCGACAGCCCATTCTCGATGTGATGCTCGACCGCCTCGACGACGACGATGGCGTCGTCCACCACGAGGCCGATGGCCAGCACGAGGCCGAACATCGAGAGCGTGTTGATCGAGAAGCCGAAGAGCGGGTAGAGCGCGAAGACGCCGATGAGCGCGACCGGCACGGCGAGCAGCGGGATGAGCGTGGCGCGCCAGCCCTGGAGGAAGACGAAGACGACGATGATAACGAGGATGAGCGCCTCGATGAGCGTCTTGATGATCTCCTCCATGCCGGCCGTCACGGCGAGCGTGGTATCGAGCGCGACATCGTAAACGAGGCCGGTGGGGAAGCGCTGCGAGAGCTTCGCCATCTCGGCGCGGAGCTGCTTCACGCAATCGAGCGCGTTCGGGCCGATCTGCTGGTTGATGACGACGACGGCGGCGGGCTTGCCGTTGAAGCGGCCCTTGAGGGTGTAGAACTGCTCGCCGAGCTCGATGCGGGCGACGTCCTTGAGCCGGATGATGGCGCCGTTGGAATCCTCGCGGATGATGATGTCGCCGAATTCCTTCTCGGTGACGAGGCGGCCCTTCGCAATGACGGTGTAGGTGAACTCCTGGCCTTTTGGCACGGGCGCTCCGCCGATCTGGCCGGCGGGATTGACCGTGTTCTGCGCGCTCACGGCATTGATGACTTCGCTGACGGTGACGTTGAGCTTCGCGAGCTGGTCGGGGCGGACCCAGAAGCGCAT
>JBOHXO010000225.1:0-2307 GCA_050737475.1 Chthoniobacterales bacterium | reverse complement strand
CGCAGGCACCTGAAGCAAAAGGTAGCCAATGGAAAAGCACGAGCCGGCAAGTCCGAAGCCGACGGCCGTGAGGCCGAGCGAACTCTCCAGCTGCAGGCCGGCGAATGAGATGTTGAATCGGTCGAGGTAGTTCAGCAGATACGCCGCAACGATGGGCGGCAACAGACGCATGCCAATCCGCCGGGCGAGATCGGGCGAAACACCGGGGCCTGCCACGAAGTTACTCATTTCTTGCGCGGCCGTTTCCTCAACCGCACACACTTGCGGTGCCAGGGAGCGAAGGCTGGAGGCTTGCGATTTTCGCGACGACATCGCGCCCGACGGTTTCCGTGATTTCGAGCGGATTCATTGCCTTGTGTGCGCTGCGCGAGAGTTGACCACGAAATCCAGCGCAGGGGCAGACGCATCCCCCGCCGGCGTCACAAAAAATCCCGATCCACCGGCGGCTCACTGGAAATCGCGCGGGATTTTTCGCTTCCAGCTTTTCTCGCCCTTGATCGCGCCGTCTTCGGAAAGTTTGCGGTGGACGCTGATGGTGAAATCCTTCGCGTCGGATTCGACGTCAATGGTCGTGACGATCTCGATTTTGCGACCCTTCTTGTCGATGGTCACGCGCCCGGCGCCCTCGAATCCGGCGACCGCAGGATCGGTCGGGTCCACGCGATACGTCACGGATTCGTAGTCGTAAAACTCCACGTCGCCGATCTGCCAGTGCTGCTCCTCGTCCTGCAGCACCTTCACCCATTTTCCTTCGTGCGAAACTTTCGGAGGCGGCGCATCGCCGAGCGCTCCGCCGGAGAAGAGTTTGAAATCAGCCGGCACCGGCAGTTCCATCGGCTCGAGCAAAAAGTCCACCGGCGTGCCCGGCGACGTGAGCACCGGCAGGTTCACCGTCGAAACGCCATCGCCCACCGCCAGCATCGTCGGCTTCCGATATGGCGTGGGCCAGAGCATGGGAAACTGCGCATTGGAAACCGTGATGCGGACGCGATGGCCCTCCGCAAACGTGTAGGTGGTCACGTGCAGGGGGAACTCCGCCTCGAAGAATTTCCCGGGTTCGAGTGGCTTGGGGTCGGTGCGGGATTCGCGCTGCGAGCCGTTGAATGCGCCACCGGTGATGAGCGTGACCGAGCCGTCGGGATGCACGTCCTCGAGGCACACGCTCCAGTTGGCGAGCGGAGCTTCCGCAGCGACCTTCAAATGGATCTTCGGCTGCCCGACGATGACCTTGGGCGATTCCATCGGCGCGGAATCAAAGACGAGACTGCCGGCGGTGGCTTTTTTCATGTCGGGCGCGCGCTCGCCCCACCAGCTTCCGGCATCAATTCCCGCCGCGGGATCCACGGGGATTTCCATTTCGCCGGCCTTCGCGGAATCGGCCACGAGAGCACCCGTCGCGGAAAGCTGCAACGTCTCCGCCTTGATCGCTTCGATTGGCCATTTGAAACCCTGGTAACTGCCAGGTGCTATTTCGTAATCGTCGCGCGCGGGAATCGTTCCCCGCACAAAGGCCACGACCTTCGGCTCGCGCATGATCCCGGTGTCCTCGTCGCAGAGCCACTGCTTCCACCAGCGCACGGCGGTCTGCCAGTTGTCGTAGCGGGGGCCGGGCGATCCGGCATTCGGCCATGCGTGATTCCACGGACCGAACTCCGCTTTGACCGGCGTTTTCACGTGATCGAGGACCGCGACCGCAAAATCCCGGTAGCCGTCGAGCAATCCGCCGATCACATAGACCGGGACTTTCACGCGGTCATACCCGGTGAAGAGCGAGCGGCCGTCGAGCCAGAATTTCCCGTCGCGCTGGTGATTCAGGTAATTGAAAATCCACGGCTCGCGATCGAAGCGGTTGGTGAAATAATCCTTGTCGAGCACGTAGTCCGGCGAGCGCGGCATGAGGCTCTCGGTCTCCACCTCCTCGGTGAAAATATCGAGGTGCAGCACGCCGTCCCAATTGTGCACGTCGTTCGCGTAGAGGTCCTCGCTGGCATGGGCGGCGATGATGGCTTTCAACGCGGGCGGCTGCCGCATCGCCATCATGAACGCATTGAATCCCGCCCACGATTTCCCCTGCATGCCGATGTTGCCATTGCACCAAGGCAGCTTCGCCATCTGGCCGATGCAGAATTCCAAATCATTCAGCTCGGCATCGGAATATTCACGATCCACTTCCACGCCCTCGGAACCGCCCGTCCCCCGGATGTCGATCCGCGCACAGGCGATCCCTCGCGCGGCCAGATAGGAATACATTCCAAAATCACCGGCGTAAAAAAGGTCGTCCTTTCGATAGGGGACCATGTTGATGAC
>JBOHXO010000224.1:0-2680 GCA_050737475.1 Chthoniobacterales bacterium | reverse complement strand
GATTGCGACTGCTCATCGTGGACGACAATGCGACCAACCGCTGGATTTTCCAGATGCAGGCCGAGTCGTGGGGCATGATTCCCGTCATCGTCGAGGGCGGCAGGCAGGCGCTCGAGAGGATCCACGCGGGCGAAAAATTCGATCTCGCGATCCTCGATGTGATGATGCCGGACATGGACGGCTACACGCTCGCGGCCGAGATTCGCAAGTCGAGCAATCTCCCGATCCTGATTCTCACTTCCATGGGCGACAAGCGGCGCGACTTGAAAAAGCTCGGCATAGCCGGCGAATTGACCAAGCCCGTCAAAATCACCCCGCTTTTCAACGCGCTGTTCAAGATTCTCGGCGACACGGGTGGAATTTCGAGGTCATCGAAAGACGCTTCCGCAAGCGACGGAAAACTCAGCGAGACCTGCGCGTTGCGCATTCTCGTCGCTGAGGACAATGTCGTGAACCAGCGCGTCGCGGACCTGCTTCTCCAGCGGCTCGGCTATCGCGCGGTGATTGTCGCGAACGGGCTGGAGGTCCTCACCGCCCTCGAGCGGGCGAAGTTCGATGTGATCCTGCTCGACGTGCAGATGCCTGAGATGGATGGCCTGGAGGCCGCCCGCGAAATCTGCCGGCGCCATCCCGCTGGCAGCCGGCCGTGGATGATCGCGCTCACGGCGCATGCAATCGAGGGGGATCGCGACGATTGCCTCGCCGCCGGCATGGACGATTATCTCAGCAAGCCTATCCGGGGCGAAGGACTGCGCAGCGCGCTCGAAAACGCCTTCGAGAAAAGACACCACGCGACCGGCTGATATCCGCTCCCCCCCCGGCCGCAAAGTCGCGGTCGGGGACGTGTTGCCCGTCGTCAGCGGCGTGCGGGCATGTAGATGATCCGCTCGATTTTTTGCGTGACGGATGGCGATGACGTGCCGGTCGTCGCATCAACATTCGAGCGCGAGAACGGGATGACTTCCGTGCCGCTGTTAAACGGATCGAACGACGCATCGCCCACCGGCACGGCGATGTCGAAGGCGGTGTCGCCCGTGGTGGTGAGGTCGAGATCGTGATCAATGAACTGCCCCCATCCATACACCCAGCTCGAGAGCAGGCGCTCGTTGGCGAATGGCGTGGTCTGCACGCACAGGGCGTTGCTGATCGCGCGGGCGCTGGGCCGCGTGGTGCCGGCGGGAGCCGAGATGCCGTCCGCGTAGGCGGCCGGCGTGAGGCGCAGGAGATTTGCGCCGGCTGAGCCCCACGCGGGGTGCTGCGGGTTGTTGCCCCTGCCGTCGAAAGTGGCGGGTGGCATCGCCGGGCCCTGCGCCATGATGAAGTCGCGCGGCACGAATCCGAGCTTCGGAACGAGACTTGCAAGCGTCGCATCCGGATCGAAGAAAAAGACGTTGTCCTGGATTTTTGTGATCGTCGTGTTGCGCCGGATAATGTCGGAAAGGCGCGTCGCCTCGATCGCTGCGAGTTGCCGGCCGGAGAATGTATTTTGATACCAATTCCGGTCGCCGTCGCGCGTGCGCTCGAATTGATCCGCGATGATGCGCTGGAAAGTCGTCCCGACGCTCGAGCCGCGCACATGATCCTCCGCGAGGCCCGTCACCCACAGGTCCAGCGAGTCGAGGCCGCCGTAGAGGTTGAGCAGTTTCGTCTGCATGGCGGCGTCGCTCGTGATCTGCGTGACGGACGTCACGACGGGCAGTCCGTAGCCGCGGCGCACGGAATTGTAATCGGGCAGGCCGTGGTCGCGTCCGCGCTGGAGGTTCAACGACGCGAGGTCCAGTCCGCCGGCGCCGGGAGGGCCGAAGAGGAAGTTGCGCAGGCCCTCCACGAGCTGCGTATCAATTTCCTGTCCGCTGTCCGTCGCGAGGTATTTCAAAATCGCATCGGGCCCCGATTCCTTGAGCGGCTGCGGGTTGAAGAACGCGAAGGCAAGGCTCAGGCCTTCGCGAATTTCCTCGCCGTCGTTGTCGAGAAATTCCACATCGTCATTCACCATTGTGTGCCCGATGCGAAACGCCGCGGCGGAGAACTCGTTGGCGATGCCCGCGTTCACGTCGGGATTGTAGCCGCGATAGGGGCGCACCGCGTTCGGACCGAGCAGCGCGGGGAGAAATTCCCGATACGTGATGGCCTGCACCTCGGCGATCACGAGCCGGCGCGCGGCCTGGTAGATTTGCTCGTCGTTGAGGTTGGGATTCGCCGCTGCGATGGCTGCCGCGAGCGTGTTGTGCTCGCGCACGAAAAGCACCTGGATGGCCGTCAACTCGATGTTCTCGTTGGCTCGGACGTCGCCCGCCAGGAAGAGCTGATTGTCCGGAAAAATGTGCGCGTCGTTGGCGTTGTCGAGTCCATCTGTGTTCAACGGCGGAAGATTTCCATCGCTCGTCTTCAATTTGCCGCCTGCGAAGGCGCGGAGGGCTTTCGCGCGGGTCGTGTCGGAGCCGTAGATCATCGAACCGTCGAGATAGCTCGAGATCACGGTCGGCTGCTGCCGCGGATTGAGCGTGATCGCCCGCACGGTAAAGTCGTTGCTGCCGGGGGCGAGGCGAACGTTCACGGCAAAATTCCCATTTGGATCGAGGGTGACGGGAGTTCCGTTCACGGACGCGGCGATCTGCCACGCGGGATAAATATCATGCGAAATTTTTCCGCGCAAAACGACCGACGGCGTGGCGACCGA
>JBOHXO010000223.1:0-4116 GCA_050737475.1 Chthoniobacterales bacterium | reverse complement strand
CCGAGCACGAGATAAGCGAGGCATGCGGCGAGGACCTTGGCGTAATCAAGCTTCGTGAGCTTGTCAGACCCGTAGTTCATGGACTCGCTGCCGTCGACGACGAGGTGCGCGACGAAGTTGGTGTCCTGCTCGTATTGCTTGATGTAGTAGCGGTCGGTGCGGCCGAGGACCTTCCAATCGAGGTGGCGCAGGTCGTCGCCGGTGGAATATTCGCGGTGCTGCGCGAACTCGATGGCAAAGCCGTGGAAGGGCGAACGGTGCTCGCCGACGCGGTAGCCCTCGACGATGCCGCGCGCGACCACGCCGAGCGCCTCGCCCTTGGCGATGGCTGCGGGATCAAGCAAGCTGGCCGTGCGGGAAGCCATCTCGTGCGTGGGGGGAAGCGGCGAGCCCGGCGCCTAGCGCGCGGGAATCGCCTTGAGGATCTCGGTGACGACGGTGTCGGACGTGATGCCTTCGCTCTGCGCCGTGAAGTTCACGGCCATGCGGTGGCGCATCACCGACTTCGCGATGGCAGCGACGTTTTCGCAGCCCGTGTAGACCTGCCCCTGCAGCAGTGCGTGACCCTTGGCGGCCATGATCAAGCCGAGGCTCGCGCGCGGGCCGGCGCCGAATGAGAGGAATTTTTTGCAGTAGTCCAGCGCACCTTCTTCCTTCGGGCGCGTGCAGCGGACAATGCGCTCGGCGTATTGATAAACGTGATCGGCGACGGGCATCTGGCGCACGGCGTTTTGCAAATACTGGATGTGCTCGGCGCCCATGATGGCCTTGGGTTCCTCGACCTTGCCGCTGGTGCCGCGGCGCATGATCTCGAGCTCCTCCGCCTCGCTGGGATAGCCGACGTTGATGAGGAAAAGAAAGCGGTCGAGCTGCGCCTCGGGCAGCGGATACGTGCCTTCCTGCTCGAGCGGGTTTTGCGTGGCGAGCACGAAGAACGGCTCGGGCAGCTTGTGCGTGTTGCCGCCGACGGTGACGCGGCGTTCCTGCATGGCCTCGAGCATGGCGGCCTGCGTCTTCGGCGGAGTTCGGTTGATTTCGTCCGCGAGCACGATGTTCGAGAACACGGGGCCCTGCAGAAATTTGAATTCCTTCCCGCCGGTCACGGGGTCGGTGTAGATGATCTCGGTGCCCGTGATGTCCGATGGCATCAAGTCCGGCGTGAACTGGATGCGCTTGAACGAGAGCGTGAGCGTTTTCGATAACGTTGAGATCAGCAGCGTTTTCGCGAGGCCGGGCACGCCCATGAGCAGCGCGTGGTTGCGCGTGAAGATGGCGATGAGGATTTCGTCAATGACGTCGTTCTGGCCGACGATGACCTTGCCGAGCTGGCGTTTGAGTTCGGTGTAGGCGCCTTGAAAAAATTCGACGGCGCTGGCGTCGGGAGCGGCGAGGGATTCCGGGGGAACGGGGTCGGAGGTTTGAGGAGCGATCTCCTCCTGGGTGGATGGCATAGGTAGGGGATTATTGGGATTTGCAGGTCACGGATTACGCCGTTTGTGGAGGAGCAAACTTTTAGAAACTCACAAAATCAACAGAGTGGGAAGGATATTTCCGGCCAGTGATGCAATTACTGGCCGTGAGGTAACGCTAACCAACCATGCAAAGGTGGCAAGAAAAGACAATCGCGGCATGCAATCGCAGCGGGCCGCAGTTTATGGCTGGAAGGCCCTCAAACGTCCGGTGACGGGGTCGAGCATCACCGTGATGAAGTTTTTTGCGGGCAGTCCGCCGGTGGCCGGGTCGGTCTCGGCTTTGAGCGTCACGAACCACTTATCGGTGCCCGAGCCTTCGGGATCGAGTTTGACGGTGCCATCCGGGGAGAATTCCACAGCTTTGAATTGCGCACCTTTTGCCGGACCTTCAATGATTTCCGTGCCGCTGTCGGGAGTGTTCGCCAGGATCGTCGAGTAGGTGCTGTCGTCCATCATGACGACACCGCTGGGCAGCATCTTGAGTGCGCTGGCGGGAATGGGGGTTCCCGTGAGGTCATAGGCGAGGATGCGAAATGCGCGATAGGCTGTGTCGGTGCCCGAATCGCCCTTCATCTTGTAAAATCGCACGAAGATCCGGCGATTTTGCGACACGGCCATCTGACGCGCGAGTTTGAGCGAGTCCTGGACCATGTAGCTGCTGTTGGTGAGGTTGCCGGCCTTGGAGATGTTGTTGAAGGCGGTGATGGCGAAGGACAGAATGATCGCGAGGATGGCCATGACGACCATCAACTCCACGAGCGTGAAGGCCTTGCGGGGGTGGAGGCAGCGGCGGCTCATCATTGCACGAATTGCTTGCTGCTCACGACGCGGAATTTATAAGGCCCGAGCGTATCGTCGGGGCTCTGGATATTGAAGGTCTGCGTCGTCGGATCGAGATAGCGCTCAATGACGAATGAGCCGCGGAACTCGCCGGTGACCTGGTCGCGGCCTTCTTTGACATCGTTGAGTGGCGCGATGCTCACGGGCACTTTCTTCAACATCTGGACCTTCACGTGCACGGTATAGGAGTTCGATTTGGTCGTGAGGCGCGGATAGATCATCGCATACGGCCGCTCGAGGCTATTGTCTCCGGTCATCTTGTTTTGATTCCAGAAGCTGGCGAGCTTGCTGCGCATCGTGTCCGCGCTGTCGCCCGACCCCGGAACCCCCAGCTTGGGCGCCACGATGCCTGCCGTGACATGCCCGCCAAGTGCGGTGATGGGCATTGGAACGAGTGGAATCGTGCAGATCTCCGATTCCGTGACGAACGGCTGGTTTGTCCCGATCTTGAAATGGTCGTCCTCGAAAAACTTGAGCGTGCTCGGACCATCAATGTCCCTGCGCAGGACAACCCCGACGCCGCCGGACGAGCCATCGGCCGGATACGTGCCCATTCTCTTGTAGCTGTCACTGTAGGGGCCGGTGTTCGCACCCTGGTTCGGATTCAACGCGGCCATTTTTACCGCGCGCAGCACACCGAGCATCGCCGTGGTCCGCTTGATGTAGTTGAACGGCGCAATCTGGTAATTCATGTTGACCTTGCCGGCCGTGGCAAACGGCTCGCTAATGGCGTAGGGCTCGACCACAGGCATCCAGAAGAGGTCGAGCAGGCGATGGTCCGGCGGATTGTTGGCGCCCGGGTGGGTTTTCCCGCCCAGCATTCCGGAGATGGCGGGCCGGAAAAGCAGCGTCTGCCAGCCCTTGCTGGTGACCACCCGCGAAGGAAGGGAGCCGAATGCGACGGGCGACGCGATCTGGCGGTTTGGGGAGAAGAACGTGCCCTGCTCGGCGCCCGCATCTTCGCCCACATAATCCTGCCCGATATAGGGGGCTCGATCGCTGGCGAGGGCACCTCCTGCGTGGGTATGGCCGGCGGTGCCTTCATCGGACTTGCTGAGGTAGGACCCGTCCATCATGAAGTGCATGCCGTTGTCCCAGTCGCCGATTTGCCCCCCATTGTCCGGGTTTCTGACGCCCGACTGGTTCACAAAGCCGCTTTCCTGGCTGGATACCCCCAGATAGGGTTTGAAAGTGGGCGCGCTGTAAGTGAATGCGACATCCGAGAACTGACCCTCGGTGGCGCCGTTGATGTTTCCGCGGCCGGGCAGGGAGCCCATGATGCTCATTGCCTGCCTGTTGGATTTTTTATAAAGCAGATGCGGCTGAAAGACATCTTCATCGATAACTCCCTTGCAGGCAAGGAGACGCATGTCAAAATTCACACCGCCCCCCGTGGCCACGAGCGACCGGACGACATCCTCGTCGCGAATCGGAAAAGTGCCGCGGCTTCCGTATCTGGGATTGGACTTGGTTTTATTCGATGTCGAGTAAAAGCCTGCCGTGGGCGTCGGATAGGCAAGGTCCATACCTACCGGCGGAAAGTTGAACGTGAATTTTTGAAGAACCGTCGCGCCGGGTTTGTCGTAAGGAATGTTGCCCGGATAGGAAAGAATAGCGACCACTTTGCCGCCAGTGATCGTTATCTTGTCAGTGCTCGTCGGTTTGGGGATCACCACCTCTCCGACCGGACAATTCGACTCGGTCGGTGCGCCTACATTGGTGGGATACACGCCGTTCGGGGTTTCCAGGAATGTTTTCGGGCCGATGTCGCCGCCGAGTTTGGATTCGTCGCTTTGCGCGGAAC
>JBOHXO010000222.1:0-1952 GCA_050737475.1 Chthoniobacterales bacterium | reverse complement strand
GACCTTGCCCATCTGGCGGGCGACGAGCGCGGCGTGCGAGGAGACACCACCCTTGGCGGTGAGGATGCCCTCGGCGGCGATCATGCCACGAAGATCTTCGGGCGAGGTTTCGTTGCGGACGAGAAGAACTTTCTCACCGCGCTCGGCGGCCGCGACGGCGCGGTCGGCGTTGAGGTAGACCTTGCCGGAAGCGGCGCCGGGACCAGCTGGCAGGCCGGTCGCGATGGCCTTGGCTTTCTTGACTTCGGCGACGTCGAAGATCGGGGCGAGGAGCTGGTCGAGCTGGTCGGCGGGGTTGCGCAGCACGGCGGTTTCCCAGTCGATGAGCTTCTCCTTGAACATGTCCATGGAGAATTTCAATCCGGCGGCGGCGGTGCGCTTGCCGTTGCGGGTCTGCAGCATGAACAGCTTGCCGGCCTGGACCGTGAACTCCACGTCCTGCACGTCCTTGAAATGCTTCTCGAGGATCGAGCGGACCTTCATGAGCTCGGCGAACGGCTTCGGCATCGCGGCCTTCAGCTTCGAGACGGGCTCGGGGGTGCGGACGCCGGCGACGACGTCTTCGCCCTGAGCGTTGATCAAAAATTCGCCGTAGAATTCATTCGCGCCGGTCGCGGGATTGCGGGTGAACGCGACGCCGGAGCCGGAGTCGTTGCCCGTGTTGCCGTAGACCATGGCCTGCACGTTGACGGCGGTGCCCCATTCGGTCGGGATGTTGTATTTGCGGCGGTAAACGATCGCGCGGTCGTTCATCCACGAGCCGAACACGGCGCCGGCCGCGCCCTTGAGCTGCTCGCGAGGATCGTTCGGGAAAGCCTTTCCGGTGCGCTCCTTGACGAGGGCCTTGAAGCGCGTGACGAGTTCCTTGTTGTCGTCGGCGGTCAGTTCGCTGTCCTCGATGTCCTTGTGATACGTCTCGTGCTTGAAGCCGTGCATGACGGTCTCGAACGGATCGTGATCCTCGCCCTCGCGCTTCTGCACGCCGAGCACCACGTCGCAATACATCTGGATGAAGCGGCGGTAGCAGTCGTAGGCGAAACGTTCGTTCTTCGTGGCATTCGCGAGCGCGATGACGGTCTGATCGTTCAGTCCGAGATTGAGCACCGTGTCCATCATGCCCGGCATCGAATCGCGCGCGCCGGAACGCACCGCGACGAGCAACGGCATGTTCACGGTGTCGCCGAATTTCGTGCCCATGATCTTTTCCATGTTCTCGATGCCCTTTTCGACCTGGGACTCGAGTTCCGCCGGGTAGGTCTTCTTGTGATCGTAGAAATACGTGCAGACTTCGGTCGTGATCGTGTAGCCGGGAGGCACGGGGAGGCCGATGCGGGTCATCTCGGCGAGGTTCGCGCCCTTGCCGCCGAGGAGCGGCTTCATCGAGCCGTCACCATCAGCCTTGCCGGCGCCCCATGTGTAAACGTATTTGGTTTTTTTTCCGGCGGATGACGCCTTCTTTTTCGAGGATTTCTTGGACATAAATAGGGAAATTGCGGGAACCGTCCTTGATAGCAGGCGGCACGAACGTGTCAACGCGCTGGCGCGACACAAAATGATGAAAA
This sequence comes from Chthoniobacterales bacterium, assembly GCA_050737475.1. Lineage (GTDB taxonomy): Bacteria > Verrucomicrobiota > Verrucomicrobiia > Chthoniobacterales > JAATET01 > JAATET01. Next base: position 390 of record JBOHXO010000222.1, on the reverse strand, counting down.
AGCCCCGATGCGACTATGCAATGGGGCGGATCGAAATGCGCTCAGGCTGCCTGGGACTCGGAGGCCGCGGCGTGCGAAACCTCGTCGAAATACCGCACGAAGTCGGGCAGACCGGTGCTCGGGATGATGATCGAGTTGCGGCGGCCGTGAGCCTCCTCTGTGATGCGCACGAATTTGCCGCGCTCGTTCTCGCGATATTCGATGAAGAAGTGCTTGCGTTCGATCTGCAAGTCACGGGCCACGATGATATTGTCCATGCCTATTTTGTTACAACTTTGAATCCCTGAAACACCGCAATATCGCGCAGGTTGCGGGCGTCTCAAGTCGAATCTCGGCAAAAATTTACGCCAGCTTGAAGTCCACCTGCTGCTTGAACATGTCCACATGGGC
>JBOHXO010000221.1:0-2598 GCA_050737475.1 Chthoniobacterales bacterium | reverse complement strand
AGGGGAACCTGCGCCGCGGGTTCCCGACGTTAATGGGTTTTCCGAAATCCACGGCACCCCGCGCCGCAGGATGCCCTGCCTCACGGAAGAAAGAAATTCCGCCTCAGATCGAGATTCCCAGCGCCCGGTAGCCGAATTCCAGGGCTTCCCGGTAAGGCGGACACACCTCGCTCAGCCACCTCAACGGCAGATAAAAGTTGGTCAGGATTTCCTCGTAGGGCGCGGGCGGATTCATGCCGAATGCCTTCAATGCAAAAGGCGGGCTCGCCATGTAGGCGAGCAGCACCGCGCCCATCACCATCCAGATCGTGGACTGCTTTTTCATTCGCCTGCCCGCGGAAGGTAGCGGTTGTTGGAACGAAATACCATTCCCTCCCGACCCGCAACGCCCGCTGGACAGCAACATGCCCTCCGTTGCGGGGAGGGCATGTCGAAATGCGTTGTCGCGACCGGTTACTGACCGCCCGAGCCGCCCGCGCTACCGGACGAACCGGAGCTGCCAGACGTTCCCGAGCCAGACGACGAACCGGAGGAACTCCCGCTCGTGCCGGAAGACGAGCCACTGCTGGTTCCACTGGAATTGGTTCCCGTGCTCCCGGACGTGCTGAAATTCCCGTTCGCGCCGGTGCTGCCGTTCATGCCGGCGGGCGCGCCGTTGCCGGTGTTCGGATCAATGGACACGCCGCCCGTCGTCGTGCCGCCGCCGCTGGGACTCATCGGCACCGGTGTCGCGCTGGGCACTGGAGTCACGGGCGGCGCTGGTGCCGGCGTCGTGCCAGGCGTGGCCGGCGATCCGGTCATGGTCGAGGTGCCGGTGGTCGTGTCCGTGGTGTTCGTCGCAGCTCCATTGACGCCGGTTGTTCCGCCAGCCGCCGCGCCCGCGGCATCCACGGCTGCCGACGCCGCGCTATTGACACCATTAAGGGTATTCGCGCCTGTGCCCGCAGTGGTGTCGCCCGTCGCCGCGCCCGTGGAAATCACATTGCCATTCGCGTCATATACCGTGGCCGGCGCCGGTTGCGCGGTGCGCGTGCCATCGGGATTCAACGTCACCGCCGTGCCGCCCGCCTCCGGGGACGTCCCGGCTCCCGTAGATTGTTGCGACCAGACGGTGAGGGGAGCGATGCTCAAGGCAAGAATGGGAAGAATTTTGAAGATACTCATGCCTGGAGATCGCCGGGCAACGCGCCCGCGCGCTCAGGGATCACCCCTTCGCCCGTGCCGGTAAACCACCCGATGCCGGCCTCCCTCAATAAACCCCCACGCACTTGAGCAGGATGGCAATGGGGAGGACCACGCCGAAGAGCGCGTAGGACATGCCTTGAAAAATACCGATCATGCAGCAAGTTCGCGCGACCGCGCATGCGCGGGCCTCGGGGATTTGCCGGAAAGGGATTTTGCTTTTACGGCTTTGCGCCGCCGTCGAGCAGGCGATTGAGATTTTCGTAGGACGCCGGCTTCTCCGGGTTTTCCGGCAGGCTTTTGACAAGCTCCGCGATCAGCCGCCCACCCTCGCCATCATAGGTCCGGATGAATTTCGCGAAGTCCGCCGATGCGTTTTCGTCGGCGTGATCACTGATGATTTTCCAGCATGCAAGCGGCACGCCGGCCTCCGCGCAAGCCACGCTCAACCCCGCGAGGTTCATGTCCACGGCGGCTGCGTCCTTGCCGAGCTTGCGCCGAAAGTCCGACGAATTCACAAAAATCTCGCCCGATGCCACTCGCTCCGCCGGCAGATTCTGCCACGCAGTGGGTGGTGTCGAGATGGACGCCGTGAGTTTGCGGACCGCGTTCTTTCCAGGCACGAATCCCGTCTCTGTCTCCGTGCCTTCCTGATAGGCAACGACCTCCGAAACCCGAAACCATTGCCCCACCTCGAGCCGGCCCGACAAATCCCCGGCAGGCCCGGTGGATAGCGCGAGATCGCATGGAAATCTGGTGAGCAACGTGGCTGCGGTCGCCGCAGTGCGCGTGCTCCCGGAGCCCATTTTCACGGCGAAAATTTCATGAGCCCCAATCCGAATGGTGCTCACGGACTGGCCATTGAACACATTCGACTCGCCTTCTACTTTTCCGGCTTTTGCAAGTGCGGTGAGATCCGCATCCAAGGCATAAAAAAATGCGATGGAATCCGCTCGCGCGAATGGTATGCAGAGCGAGGCCGAAATACTTATTATTATGGTCAAAAATATTTTTTCACGTCGCTTCCGTTTGATCATCCGCACTTTATAAAAACAGGCGCATTTAAAGAGTAAAGAACGATTGACAAGCTGGCTTAATATTTGCGAAGTGCGTAGTTCGAAATGTCCGAGGGCCAAACGAGGCGGCGTTTTTTAAGAATACTTGCTCTGAGCGGGCTGGTTGCCACGCCAGTTGCTTATTTTAGGCAATATTTCTTCGTTTCCAGTAAGCGAGTTGCAGACTTCGCAATTCGTATTCGCCCGGCGAATCCTCGGCAATGCTCGCCGGGCTTTCTGCGTTTTTGCCAGCGTGCGCGCTTTGCAAGTCCCGAAAAAGCAGTCGCTGCGATGCGGCATCACCGGAATGCCTATGTGATCTACCGCACTTAAAATTTGCCCCTCCCGCACCTCTATCAAG